>JAVBUZ010000039.1:0-12097 GCA_031554725.1 Lachnospiraceae bacterium
AGTGAAAGTAAAAAAGATAAAGGGGAAAAGAATGGTATAATTGCACAAAAACATTAAGTGAAAATTAAAATAATATATTTTTATGTAAAATAAACAATAGAAAAAAATATGCTCTTGTGGTACTCTTGAATAAGAAGTCGCGGAGGAAGGCTTCTTTTTACAGCAAATTAGCCAAAAAGTAATTTGCTACATAATAGGAGGATATAGAGTGAGAAGGAAAAACAGAAAGTGTCTAGCATTTCTTATGGCATTAGCAATGTTAGCATCCATGGCAGGAACTGGGTATGGGGTTGATTTACGGGTTAAGGCTCAGGAAACTGCTAAAATCAAATTAACAGACCAGGATATTGAACAGCTTGTAGAACCAACGACAAAAGTAAGGACATCCGTTCACGACCCATCAATTGTGGCGGGTGCAAATGGGGATTACTATATCTTTGGCTCTCATATGGGCGTATCTAAAACATCTGACCTTATGAATTGGCAGGTGGTAACAGGGGAATCAAATACCAGCCCACTCTTTGGAGATGTGGATGGAAATATTGTTTCCTTTGATAAAGCATTTGTGGAAAATGCAAACAAAGAAATAGGAAGCTACAATATTGCAGAATGGATTTCAGGCCATACCATCCAAGGCAATATGTGGGCACCAGATGTTATATACAATAATTCTATGCAAAAATGGTGTATGTACTTGAGCTTAAATGGTGCAAAGTGGAATTCGGCGGTGGTACTATTAACAGCAGATGACATTGAAGGACCCTATGTATACCAAGGGCCAGTAGTTTTTTCTGGATTTAGCACAAGCGATTCTAGTAAAAGCTATAAAGATACAGACTTAGAGAAAGTAATTGGCGAGACCGAGGAATTGCCATCAAAATATAATCATATTAAGGATGAAACATGGGGAGAGTATTTGCCACATGCTATTGATCCAGGGGTATTTTATGATGAAGCAGGAAAGCTATGGATGGTTTACGGTTCTTGGTCGGGCGGAATCTACGTATTAGAGCTCGATGAAACAAATGGATTACGCGATTATAGCGTTTCTTATGAAGACACCTCCAATCTTGGAAGAGGAATTACCTCGGATCCTTATTTTGGAACAAAAATAGCAGGAGGCTACTATGTTTCAGGAGAAGGTCCTTATATTCAACATATTGGAGATTATTACTATCTATTTGTTTCCTATGGATTTTATAGCCCAGAGGGCGGATACAATATGCGAGTATTTCGCTCCGAAACACCAGATGGAAATTATGTAGATGAAAATGGAGCAAGTGCAATCTTTTCTAAATATATTATGAACTATAGTGCTATGGATGTTGGAAATAACCGTGGTCAAAAGCTTATGGGAAATTATAAGTGGGACACCATGGAAGTAGCAGAAGTAGCTCAAGGACATAATTCTGTTTTGGTGGATGCAGATGGTAAAGCATATGTTGTATATCACACAAAATTTGCAGATGGTACGGTAGGTCATGAAATAAGAGTTCATCAACTTTTTATAAGTGAAACGGGCTGGCCAGTGGCAACACCTTATGAATATGCAGGAGAAACAATTTCTGCGACAGGCTATAATGTATCAGAAATGAAAGGCGATTATGATGTAATTGTTCATGATTTCCAGATAAACTATTCTGCCTTAGAATTCAAGTCTCCAGTTAGCATTACGTTAAATGAAGATGGTAGTATTTCAGGAGAATATGAAGGAAGCTGGAGCGCAAAAGCAAATACACCTTATGTAGATATTACATTAGCAGGCAAAGAATATAGTGGCGTATTTGTAAAGCAATTAGTAGATGGAAGTAACACAGAAGTAATGTGCTTTACCCTTGTTGGTAAGGATGGAGTTTGTGTATGGGGCTCTGGCTCACCAAGCGATGCTAGCGCAATTGCACAAAACATAACAGGTAATGCGGTAGTTATGCCACAGATGACTTTGAGTGATATTACTCTCCCTACACAAGGAATTAGTGGCGTTGCAATTAGCTGGGCTTCTGATAAGGAGAATGTTCTTTCGGCTACAGGAAAGATGAATAGACCAGCTCAGGATGAGGTAGTTACATTAACGGCAACCTATGCAAAGGGTGACTATTATTATGAAAAAGAATACAAGGTTTTAGTAAAGTCAACTGCTCAAAATGCACAGGAAGATATGCTTGTAGCAGCTTACTTTGTAGATGAAGACATAGATTTAGCAACGAAAATGGATGGAAGCTTATATGTTGCGAATCCATTTTCAAGTCAGGTTAGCGCAGGCTTAGATGTTTCAGGTGGAGTTTCTATCACCTTTGATGTAAAGGCAACTGGCGCAGTGCGTACCTTGGGTACCATACTCGGCTTTACGGGAGGTGGAAAGCTTTATTTCACCCCAGGCTCTTACTTGGGATATAATGCAACTGGCGGTTATTTTGATGCCAACATGAAGGATTATAGCTTGGTAGAGGATTATATTAAAGAAGCAGCTACAATTACTATTAAAATAGATGCTACAGGATTTGCAGTATTAGTAAATGGCGAAGTTGCATATACAGAGGAAATTCTAGAGACGGAAAATGGCTCAGGAACTGTAAGTGACTATGCAGACTGCTTAAAGTGGTTAAATCAAACAGCAGATAAGCTTTACTTTGGATGTGGTTCGTGGTGGAGCGCAGTAGGCTGGGATGAAGCAAATTGCAGCATTAGTAATGTGTATTGCTACGTGGGGCCAATTGATGAAAGTGCACAGAGCAAGGATGTTGTAAGATATCAAAAGGATGAAGTGATACTTTTAAGTAATAGCACCTATATGGAAGAAGAAAATCCTTTCTATAAAAAGAAGGTGGATAGTATTGAACTTTCTTATGAAATTTCAATAGCTGAGGAAGCAGCAAAAAATGGCTGGGATGGAATTTTTAGCTTCTTTAATTCACAGACCGGTGGTAGAGTATCCATTCAGACAGCACCTTATATTTGCTATAACGATGCAAATGGAAGATGGATGGACATCAATCAGCCAGGAATGATAGGTGGAGAAAATGCAATTGTTGCTTCGGCACCAGGTGAAAAGGATAGCTTTGTTTTAAACATTACCTCTAATGGGGTTACCATGACCAAGAACGGAGAAGAAATTGCGATTGCAATAAATAGCTCTGGCGCCTCATATGAAGAAATCATTACTTATATTACAAAATGTGATGTACTAACTTGGGGCGTAGGACTAGCAAAAAGCTCTTATTGGAATACCGAGATTTGTACATTGACGAACGTTTCTTTTTCTTCTGTAGAAGAGGAAGCACCTGAAACGCCAGGGGAATATGATGAAATCACCTATTCAAAAGAGCAAGTAGAGCTTTCTAGTAATAGTGACATAACTTATGAAGAAAATCCTTTCTTTGGAAAAAATATTGAGAACCTAGGAATTGAGTATAAAATCAATTTAAAAGAAGGGGCAGCTCAAAATGGCTGGGATGGTATCTTTAGTTTCTTTAATTCTAGCACTAAGGGAAGGGTATCTATTCAAACAGCACCATATGTTTGCTTCAATGATGGAAATGGCAAATGGCTAGATGCAAATCAGCCAGGAGCAGGTGGAATGGATGCTATAGTGGGCTGTGAGCCAGGAACAGAATACCTATTCTATATAGAAATTACAAAGGATGGGGTTACAGCAACAATCGATGGAGAAACTATTGATGTGGCTGTGAATTCTTCTGGGGCAGTCTATAAGGACATTCTTTCTTATATAACTGAGTGTGAGAGCTTAACATGTGGTGTAGGACAGGCAGAAAGCTCCTATTGGTGGACTGAAATCTGCGATCTAAGTGACATAACCATCTGGTCGGGTGAAAGAAAACCAGCCGACCCAGTAGATCCAGTAGACCCAGTAGACCCAGTAAAACCTATTGAGCCAGAAAAGCCAGTTAACCCAGAGACACCAGCTAATACTGGTAGTTCAGATAACACAAATAGTAACAGCAATTCAAATGGCACAAATGAAACAACAAGTGCTACCGAAGTAGTTAATAATATGAGCGAGGAAACTACAAAGAAAAATACGGGAAAAGTTACCACCGCAGATATAGCAAAAATTGCAGAAGTTGTTGCAGATAATAATGAAAAGGCAGTAATTTCAGTGGTCGGCCCAACAACGAATGCAGGGGCAGGAGTAGTGGGAATTCAGCTTGCAAGTGGAACTGTATTTAGAAATAAAGAAGGTATTTTGATACCACTTGATACCGTAAAGATGTATGTTGAAAAAGAAGGTACATTCTACGAAGAGCAGGTAGTAAGAATAAACGATGCACTATCTCAAAATGGCATTTCACTTCCAGAAGGATGTGTTATGGATATAGTAGAAGCGTATTTCACAGGCGCAAATGGTGGAAAGTTAAATTGTGATGGAAGTGTTACAGTAGCCTTTAGCTTCCCAGAAGGAACATCGGGAGACACGCATACCTTTGTTATATATCATTTAACAGATGAAGGGGTGCTTGAAACATTTATACCAGATTTAAACGATGGAAGTCTTGAAGTAAATGTAAAAAGCTTTAGTCCATTTGCAATAGTAGCAAAAGCCATTGTAGCAGAGGTAGTAGCAGACCCTATAATAGCTGATATGGAAAAAGATATTGTAGAAGTAGGCACACCAGTTGCAGAAAAAATAAGTAATGATGTAGCCATTTATGTTATTATTATCGCGGTTATACTTTTTGTAGGTGGTGCAGTTATTTTGTATTCGCAAAAAAGAAGAAAGCTGTAGGTATTTAGAGCGGAAAAAGCCCTAGGCCCTAGGCGGCCCCTGGGCGGATAAGATAAAGTCCTGAATATTGTACTTTAAAATTGTTATTCTACTTTCAGAAACAGGAAATCAACAGTTTGTCTGAAAGTGAGGTAACAATATGAAGGGATATATAACAGCAAGTGGATATATGGGGTTCGTAAATGGAAACTATATTTTATTTGTAAGTGAAGAGGATTATAAAGAATATATTACCGATTAGGGTTTCCTAATCGGTAATTTGCTGTTTAAAGGAAATTCCACTTTACTAGGTGGAGGACAATGTGGTATTATATACTCATGAAATGTAAGTGCTTACAAAGCATTTATTCAATTTGGTACAAGTTACAAAACATTTATATTTTCTATAGAATAGTTTGTTTCAGGAAAGGAACGAAAAAGATGAAAAAAGACTTTGATTTAGTTTCATTAGGAGAATTAATGTTACGTTTGTCCCCACCAGATAATGAAAGAATAACTAGGGGTGGCAGCTTTTATAAACAGGTAGGTGGAGCAGAAATGAATGCCATCACTGGAACTGCTATGTTAGGTCTAAGATGTGGAATTATCTCCAAACTTCCAGCAAACGATTTGGGAACCTATGTAAAAAATCGCGTACGTCTTTGTGGTGTTAGTGATGATTACTTGGTATATGATGATAGTAAAGATGCAAGACTTGGAGTTTACTACTATGAAAATGGTGCATATCCTAGAAAGCCAAGAATCGTTTATGATAGAAAAAATACTTCTATTAATAAGATTAGTACTGCTGACTATACAGATGAGTTATATAAATCAGCAAGATGCTTCCACACCAGTGGCATTACTCTAGCCCTTAGCCCAGAATGTCGTAGTGTTGCAATTGAAATGATGAAACGTTTTAAGGAGCAGGGAGCGATGATTTCCTTTGACGTTAACTTTAGAGGAAACCTATGGAGCGGTCCAGAAGCAAAGGAATGTATTGAAAGCATACTTCCATATGTAGATATTTTCTTTTGCTCAGAAGATACAGCAAGACTTACCTTCTTAAAAGAAGGAGATGTAAAGTCTATTATGAAGAGTTTTACTGAGGATTACCCAATATCTATTGTTGCTGCTACTCAGCGAGTAGTTCATAGCCCAAAACGTCATTCCTTTGGTTCTGTTTTTTATAGTGCAAAAGAAGATAAGTTTTATGAAGAAGCGCCATATGCAGATATTGAAGTAGTAGATAGAATTGGTAGTGGTGATGCTTATATTTCTGGGGTGCTCTATGGTCTTTTAGCACATGACGGCGACTATCAAAAAGCAATGGAATACGGAAATGCAACCAGCGCTCTTAAAAATACAATACCAGGCGATTTGCTTTCCACTGATTTAAAGGAAATAGAAGGAATTATTAAAGAGCATAAATCAACGGGTAGAATTGCTGAGATGGATAGATAAATTTTGGCATAAAGCAGAACTTAAAAGAACTTGACATTTGGAAAAATGTAGTCTACAATGAAGCGTATTCGTTAAGTTGACAACGTCCACTTCTAATGGGGGGCGTTGTTTTTGCGTCTTGCTTTATGCAAAGAACGCTAAGAAAGGAAATTGTATTTAATGGAAGTTTTGAAGTATCAAGATTCAGGAATTGATGAGAGAATTATCCGCGCAGTAGCCGAAATGGGTTTTGAAAACATGACCCCAATCCAAGAACAGGCAATCCCTGTACTTTTAGAAGGTAAAGATATTATTGGTCAGGCTCAGACGGGAACAGGAAAAACAGCAGCATTTGGTATTCCACTTATCCAGAGCATCGACCCTGAAAATAAACATTTGCAAGCAGTAGTTTTATGTCCTACTAGAGAGTTAGCAATTCAGGCAGCAGAAGAAATGCGTAAGTTCTCAAAATATATGCACAATATCAAAATGGTACCTATTTATGGCGGCCAAGATATTACGAGACAGATTATGGCACTAAAGGGTGGAGTACAAATCGTTGTAGGAACACCAGGAAGAGTTATGGATCATATGCGTCGTAAGACCATAAAGATGAATCATGTAAAAATGGTTGTGCTTGATGAAGCAGATGAAATGCTGAACATGGGATTCCGTGAAGACATGGAAACCATTCTAAAGGAAATGCCAGAAGAACATCAGACAGCGCTTTTTTCAGCAACAATGGCAAAACCTATTTTAGAAATTACAAGCACTTATCAAAAAGATGCAGTGCTAGTAAAGGTTGCAGCAAAAGAATTAACTATTCCACTAGTAAAACAGTTATATTATGCAGTTAAGAATCAGTATAAAGAAGAAGTAGTAGCAAGATTGATTCAAGTGTATGGTCTAAAACGTTCTATTATATTCTGTAACACAAAGCGTATGGTAGATGAGCTTTCAGATTCTCTTAGAAAAAGAGGTTATTCGGCAGAAGGACTTCATGGAGATTTAACTCAGAAACAAAGAGATTTTGTTATGAATCGCTTTAGAGGCGGTAATTTAGAAATTCTTATTGCAACTGACGTAGCAGCAAGAGGAATTGACGTAGATGATGTAGATGCAGTATTTAACTATGATATTCCACAGGATATCGAGTATTACGTGCATAGAATTGGACGTACTGGACGTGCAGGAAAAGAAGGTATGGCTTTTACCTTTGCTTACGGAAGAGATATGTACAAAATCCGTGACATTGAACGTATCTGTAAGACAAAAATGACTGAAATGCAAGTTCCCTCTGCAAAAGAAGTAACGGCATTAAAGGCAGAGAAGATTCTTAAAGATGCACAAAAAATAAAAGAAAAAACAAAACTAGATAAATTAGTAGATGTTTTAGAAAACTATTTGGCTGAAAACGATGAAGATCCTATGGAATTTATGGCAGCACTGCTAAAAATGCAAATGGGTGAAGACGTAAAGGAAATCGTTTTAGAGGATCCAAGACAGATGGAAAGAGGCAGAAGCCGTACTGGTGATGGAAGAAGTCGCTCAGGTGACGGCAGAAGTCGTGGCGGTGATGGAAGAAATCGCAGCGGTAATGGCGGTGGAAGTAGCTATGGTAGAGATAGAGAAAACAGAGGCTACAGAAGCGATAAAAGAGAAAGCGATGTAAGAAGAGACGGAAGCGCAAGACCACGCCGTGATGATAGAGGCGTAAGTGGCGATAAAGCTCGTTTTGACGATCGTGGCCGTAGAAATGCAAAAGAAGATAGCAAGGGTAGCTATGTAAAAAAACATACCAATAAAACAAACGTAAGAAAAGTTCCAACAAATGCGTAAATATTAAAAGACTAGAGGCGTCAGCACTTTTGTGCAGGCGCTTTTTTCATTTCATAGAAAAGCTCTTATTGACATAAAGTGTCTTAGAAGTTAACTTTGTCAACCAAAATCAACTCCAAATCCATTGTATAAATCTGCTTTAAATTATATACTATTCTTAGAGGTAAAAGTGTGAAAAATAGACTTTTTACACTGTGTTGAGGAGGCCTGGTTATTAACATGAAGGAAATAAACATCGGAAAGAATCTTGCCCAGATGCGGCGTGAAAAGGGGATTACACAGGATGAGCTTGCGCAGTACTTTGACGTTTCCAAGGCAGCAGTCTCCAAATGGGAAACAGGTACTAGCTATCCAGATATTGCATTATTGCCACAGCTTGCAGCTTATTTTAACATTAGTGTAGATGAGCTGCTAGGGTATCAGCCTCAGATGACCAAGGAGGATATACGAAAGCTATATCACCAGCTTGCAGTTGATTTTGCAGAAAAACCATATGATGAGGTGATGGAGAAGTGTGAGAAAATTATTAGAAAATATTTTTCTTGTTATTCCCTTCTCGTACAGATGGGAGCACTTTTTTTAAATCATGCACATTTAGCCAAGGATCCGCAAAGCTTGATTCTAAGAGTAGTTAAGTTATGCGAAAAGATTCGTAACGAGTGTCAGGACGTATGGATTGAAAAAGAGGCACTTCTTATAGAGACCCAAGCATACTTGGTACTAAGGGAGCCACAAAAGGTAATTGACTTAATTGGAGAGACGATTCGTCCGATTACACATGAGACAGAAAGTCTTGCAATTGCTTATCAAATGCAAGGTAATAAAGAAAAGTCCAATCAAATTTTACAAATATGTATGTTCCAGCATTTGTGCTCTTTGCTAGGAGATGCCATAACCTATATAGCAGGTTATGGGGAGAATCCGAAACAAATTGAACAGACCATAGAATGGGCGATGAAGGTTGCAGAAATTTTCGATATAGAAAAGCTACATGTAAATACTGCTTTTAATATTTACATGGCGTCAGCACAATTCTATGCATACATGGGAAAAATGCAGGAAGCGCTTTCTATGCTGGAAAAATATGTGGAATGCTGTGTGGGGATAAACTTTCCACTTACCCTGGGAGGAAATGATTACTTTGACAAAATTGATAGCTGGATAGAAGAGTTTGAATTAGGGAAGGATTCACCTATGAATGCCTTAATCATTAAAGAGGCACTCATTCAAGGCATGGTAGAAAATCCCTTTTTTAAAGAATTAGAGCAGGACAAACGGTATCAAGAGCTGGCGGGGCAACTTAAAATAAATTTAGAAGGCAAGTAAAGCCTAAGGAGGAAGTGTATGGAAATATTAAAAGAGTATGCAGTAATTTTAGTTCCTATCATTATTGTGGAGATGGCACTGATGCTAACTGCATTAATTCATGTACTAAGGCATCCAAACTATAAGTTTGGAAACAGAATTCTTTGGGTGCTAATCGTAGCATTTGTTCAGATTATTGGACCTATTGTTTATTTTGTATTCGGACGAGGAGAAGAGGAATGAATGCATTAGAAATTAAAGGACTAAAGAAGTCATTTGGAACACAGCTGGTAATTGATGACTTGTCATTTCAAATTCCAGAACACAGCGTATTTGGCTTTTTAGGACAAAACGGTGCAGGAAAAACCACTACGATGAAAATCATTTTGGGGCTTTTGAAAGCGGACGAGGGCGAAATAAGGGTGTTTGACGAGGTGGTAACCTATGGAAAAACCAAGACAAATCGTTATATCGGCTACCTACCAGATGTTCCTGAATTTTATGGATATATGCGCCCCAAGGAATACCTTGCTCTTTGCGGGGAAATCACTGGGTTAAATGAAAGGCAAATCGCTGAGAAAAGTAAAGAACTACTAGAATTGGTTGGGCTGTCTGGCGTAAATAAAAGAATTGCTGGCTTTTCTAGGGGAATGAAGCAGAGACTGGGAATTGCCCAAGCACTTTTAAGTGAGCCTAGACTACTTATTTGTGATGAACCAACATCGGCACTTGATCCTTTGGGGAGAAAAGAAATTTTAGATATTTTGGAAAGAGTAAAGGACAAGACTACAGTGCTGTTTTCTACGCACATTCTTTCTGACGTAGAGCGAATTTGCGACAAGATAGCGGTGCTACATGAGGGAAACCTTGTGCTACAGGGAAGCCTCGAGGAGCTGAAGGCGCAAAGAAGATGTGACAGCTTGCTTGTTGCATTTGCTAGCCAGCAGGAGTTACAGAACTTTGTGGAACTTCAGGAAATAAAAGAGATGCAGCTAAAAACAGAGATTAGGGATGCGGAAATTATATTTCATACCACAGAAGGCTTAGCTAATATTCAAAAGCTTATTTTAGAAATATTATATAAAAACAATTTGTTACCAATAAAATTTGAAGTATTAGAGCCTAATTTAGAAAGTCTCTTCATGGAGGTAATAAGGTGAAAATCAAAGATTTTTCGCCTAGCGATTTGAGCATTCGCTCAAAGTCGCCAGATTTTGAAAGAATGGAGATTGTATATGAAAGCATATTTAGCCTTTGTGAAAAAAGAATTCTGCGAGCAGGCAAGAACTTATAAGCTATTAGTTTTAGGAATGGTATTTTTAATATTAGGAATGATGAATCCATTAACGGCTAAATTTACACCCCAACTACTTAGTGAGCTTATGCCAGAAGGGATGCGCATTGAGATTGCAGAACCAACGATTATGGATTCCTGGATGCAATTCTTTAAAAATGTAACTCAGATGGGGCTGATAGTAGTAGTAATTATGTTTAGCGGCGCGATGGCAGGTGAATTATCGAGAGGAACCTTAATTCCTATCTTGACTAAGGGAATGAGTCGCAAAAAGGTAATTTGGGCAAAGTTCACAGCTCTTAGTGCGACATGGACGTTGAGCTATGTTATTAGCTTTGCAGTAACGTATCTATATAATAGCTATTTTTGGAGCGAAAGTGTGGATATGGGAGCACTGCTTATTGCAGTGGGAGGCGTGTGGCTATTTGGAATGATGTTAGTTGCAGCGACACTTCTAGGTGGAACGATGTTTGCGAATAGCTACGGAAGTCTGTTATTTACTGGCTTGCTAGTGGTTATTCAGTTTATCGTAGGAATTGTGCCTAAAATAGGAGAGAAGCTACCAACGGTTTTGGTATCACAAAACATGGCACTTTTATACGAACAAGTAGAATATCTAGACTTTGCTGTGCCAGCAGGAATAACGGTTGTAGCAACTATATTATTTCTTGTGTTAGCAATTCACATTTTTGAAAAAAAGAATATATAGTGAAAAAGAAGATTCTTTAAAAACATTTGCATAAATTTCCTTAATTAACAAACACTACTAGAAACAAAATTACAGATTAAGTTAATGGAGGAATTATATGAAAGCAACAGGCATCGTCAGAAGAATTGATGATTTAGGTAGAATAGTAATACCCAAAGAAATCCGTAGAACACTTAGAATTAGAGAAAGTGATCCACTGGAAATTTTTACAGACAGAGAGGGAGAGATTATTTTGAAGAAATATTCTCCTATCGGTGAGATGACTACTTTTGCAAAGCAGTATGCAGAGAGCTTAGCTCAGGTGTCTGGGCATTCAGCATTGGTTGCGGACCGAGATCAATTTATTGCAGTTTCAGGTGGGTATAAAAATCTTTTAAATAAATCAATTAGTAAACAGCTTGAAGAAAAAATAAATAATCGAGAAACAGTGATTGCATCCAAAGGAGATAGAGGCTTTATCCCAATCACGGATGCAGTGGAAAATGAATTTTCCCATGAAGCAATTACCCCAATCATATGTGAGGGTGATGTAATTGGTGCTGTTGTCCTTATTGAAGGTGAAGGCAAAGGCAAAATGGGAGAAGTAGAGAACAAATTAATTATGTCTGCAGCAGGTTTCCTGGGAAGACAGATGGAACAATAAAGAAGAGGGATGTCATGCGACATCCCTCTTCTTGCGTATAGACTATTGTGCAAACCAAATAAAGTGTGTTAAGGAGAATTGCTTGCAATTCTCTTGGAAGAGTCGTCGCCGGACGACTCTTTTATTTCTCACTCATTTGGT
>JAVBUZ010000109.1:0-6123 GCA_031554725.1 Lachnospiraceae bacterium
AAATGTTTTAATTTTAGCATAGTATTATCCTTTCAAAATAAAAAAGCACTCCTGTAAAAACAGAAGTGCAAAATTTATCACAAAAAAATAAACACGAGTGCTTGTTAATGTATGTTTATAGTGTAAGCAATATTACTTCTATTTTCCAGCATGAAATTTTGTTTATTCATAATAATTGCTCACCTACCTTTCTTTAATATCAACATTATACCATATCAGAGTTTAAAAACAAGTAAGCATTTTTTCTGATATGGTAATGAATTATTCGTTTCTCTTTTATACGATATACAAGATTTTTTCTTCACCAAATCGTCTCCCAATTTCCTTTCGTAAAAACAACTCCCCTTCTGCTCTTGCTTCATTGTGGTAAGTATACTTTCCCCTCCCTCTTCCTGTCATTAAGGGCTGATTATATAATTCAACAGCTTCTGGAAAAGCTTCCTGATTAATAGCTCGGTGAATGTAGCTATAGGTCATAAAAATTATTTCAATAAACATCGTCTTTTTTACCTGTTCGGATAAACATGCCTGAAGGATATCAAGCAATTCAACATACATTTTTTGCCAGCCCTCCACAAGTATTACTGGTGCAATCAATATACCAGTTCGATATCCTGCATGAGAAAGTTCATTGACAGCCCGAATTCTTTTTTCTAACGAAGAGGTTCCTTTTTCAATCTCACGAATAATAAATGATGGATTTACGCTGACCCTTGGGATACACCTTCCCCGATGTTCTAGCTCCAATAAAGGGTCAACCATGGAAAATTTTGTCGGAAAAGTTATATATCCTTTTTCGTTCTTTGCAAAGTTACTAATTGTCCACTCCAGATTACCAGTAATGGTATTTTCTAACACCAAATCGCTATTACTGCCGATTTCAAAGGTATATTGCCCTTCCCCCTTTAGCGCGGTTTTCATTAATTTATCCAGCATCTGTTCACGATTTACAAATAATCGTAAATATGAACATTTATTATAATGGCAGACAAGGTAACAGTAAAGGCAAGTTGCAGTACAGCCTGATGAGGTATAAGGTACCAGGAAGTCAGAAACCTTTTCATTTTTCCTATACACATGTGTCTTTCTTGTACCTAAAATCAAATGTCTTTTCATAGCGACAAACTCCGTATTGGGATTTTTTCGAAGTTCCTCAATATTATTATGATTATCAATTGGAATCCATGGCACCATTGAATATTTTTCTTGTATTTTTTGTCCTAATTCATAATTTAAGGAATCTGGTTCATAATAAATCTTATCAAATTGCATGGCTTTTCTCCTTTGACCTTAAGATATGGAGAAATTTATGATTTATACACTTGTAATTACATATAATCTATTATAAATCTCTATGCTATGAAAGGATTATTATGGATAAGAATCAAAAAACAAATTTATTTATTAGCATTGGTATCGCTGAACTGATTGGTTTACTATCTGGTTTATTTGCAGGCAATTCGGGTGCCTTTTACAAGACACTAGAACTTCCCCCGTTAGCACCTCCAGGCTGGATTTTTCCTGTAGCCTGGACTATTCACAAGACTTATTGATAAAATCCATGTGGTATAGCTTTTCCCAATGGTTTATATTTAAAGTTCCTCGTGTAAGGTGGATTGCTAAAATACAGCAATTTTCATCGTTTTCATTATTTGCCATGTCGTACCATTTTGCAAACGCTGTGCGAAGCTTGGTTCTTATTTCAGCATTTTTAGGATCAAGTACCCAACCAAGATTTTCACCTACTCCGCTAGCAGTAAACCACTCAAAGCATACCGAAAGCGAAACTTCCGGGTTCTGTGCAACTTGCTGCATTTTATTTGCTTTTCCATATGTAACAACATAAAACGTGCCGTCTTCATAATACGCATCCACATCACGGACAACCGGGCGAGGTTTTCCGTCAGCATTAGGTTCAAGCGCAATTGTTGCAAGTGATATAATATTATCTTTGCCATTGCCAAACTTCTCTTCAATTAATTTTAGTCCTTCTTCATACTTACTCATTTGCTTTCTCCTTTTAAAATGATACATAAAATAAACGTTCTTCGTTGGCTTAATTTCTACTTAAGCCAACTTGAGTATTTCATTAAATCTGCTTTGATTTCTTCTGCTTTTGAATCATCAGCAAGCTGAGGCTGACAGCTTTTAATAACGATGGGAATCTCATTCATTGAAGCAATACCCTCTTTGTTAATTGTTAGCTGCAAAATTATGGCTTCATCGGTCTTTTCTATTATCTGTTGATCAAAAATAAAATTTCCAAGACTATAGTAAATAGGTGCTTCTTTATATTTTTCTTTACCTTGTAGTACATGTGGGTGCGTTCCAACAACCGCCGATGCTCCTGCATCTATAGCAGCATGTGCTAATTCTATCTGAGAATCATCAACGTAGTGACGATATTCTATGCCCCAATGAAAGTAGACAATAAGAAAGTCGCATTGTACCAAAGCCCCCTTGATTTCTGCTTGCATCTCATCAAGGAAGTCTGTAGAGGCATACGCAATTGTTGCACTATCTTCTTCACCGTAGTTCTCTGGTAGAAATGTATTATATGACATAATTCCTACCTTAATACCTTTCTTTTTTATAAAACACGGTTTAATTTTATTTTTGCCCTCTCCCGCACCAGCAAATAAAATTTCCACATTCGAAAGTGCATCCATGGTATCTTCAAGCCCTGCACTTAAATAATCCATGGTGTGATTATTTGCAAGTATCATAGCATCAAAGCCAGCCTCCTTCAGTGCCTTAGCATTATTTAAATCTGCTTTGAAAATAAATTCCTTATTTGGCACCCCTTCTTTTGCTGTCAGTAATAAGGGACATTCCAGATTAGCAATGGTTATATCATCTTCCAAAAAGATTTTTGTTACCTCTTCATAGGGGTAAGCAATATTATTTCTTTGCATAGAGCTATCCACACCTCTATCTAGCATGATGTCACCTACGATTGATATTACTACTTCTTGATTTAAATCGTGCATAATGCCTCTTTTTTGCACAATTACTATTATTATAAGAAGCATAGCAGTAACACCCAAAGCTACCGCTATCCTTTTTGTATTAGTTATCAATTAGCTATATATTTCCCAAGAGGATGGGGAACTTCTTGTGCCTTTCCTTCTATAAAGCTAGATGTATAAGAAGGGCGTTTGGGTGAGGCACTACGAACCATTTCTTGCCATTCTTCATCGGTTAGTCTTTTTTGCGATACAAACTCAAAATAATCGAAGGTCGCACCACGTGTTAGATATAATTCTCCATTTATTGGAACAACAACATATATTTCATTGGCTGTACCCACGGCTTCCTCAAGATATCCACCCGGATTTGCTGTGTGCACATCAGCAATGACTGCCATGTTACGATCCGTTTCTGATTCAATTTGATACCATTGATAGCCATTTTCAACGCAACTAGCTGTAAGATTTTCAAGCCTTCCACCGTAATACAATAAATTTCTATATTCAGCTTCTGTTAAATCCTCACCTCGGAGCTCTTTCAGTGAGCAGTCAAGTAAAAACTTTAGTAAGTCCTCAAACCTTTCAAAAACAGCTTTAATACTTCCTGGTAAAACATTTCTCGCATCAAGATTTTTCCTTGAATATGTAGAAAGCCATAGTAAGCGATTATAAAATTCAGGATTAGGTTCAACGTAAGCATAAACCTTAGGTGGTTCATCACCACCGCTTTCCGCAGCAGAGCCTTTTGCATATAAAATCGTATCATGGCGCATTTCTGCCCAGCTTCCAAGTGCAGTGGTTAGTGATTTATCCTGCCATGCTGTATTTTGCATAAACATAGGATAGCCCTTTCCATATTCACCTGTAAGAGAATTTTGTGTCCATAACCATCCATAATACATGTTTGATCGCCATGTAGAATCAGGTAGCTCTGTAAACTTATCTTTCATGTCTTCAAATTTTTCAGTATAATCTGGCCAATCTTCTGTTGGCTTATATAGTGTGGCAATGATTTCTTCTGCCCTGGCAGAACCAAGGGTTGCAAACACATCCAGCCCCGTTGGAAATGGTCTAACAACTGGTGCACTAAGCTTCTGCAATATCTCCGAGTCTGGAATATATCTCTGTCCCATAAATCTAAACTGCGTATCAAACTCAGCATTTGCACTAATTTGTGGTTTTGGTAACTGCTCCACTTCCTCATAAAAGGCTTCCAGTTTATCTGAATCTGTAAGTCTATTTAAATCGGGCATATCACCATATACCTTAACAATAATTTCTGCAATTTGAAATGGTGTTATATCATCTGAAGCCCCAACGAAAAATTCTGTTGTGCTATAGATATTTTCCCATAGAGTGCTACCATCCTGATCTGGCAAGGAACATAATGCTGTTGTTGTTATTATCGAACGAAGTGCTGCACTTATATTAGGCGTGACTTCCTCACCCTCTATGTTATAAAAAGGATAAGAAACAATTCCATACCAACAAATGCCTTTAAAGTATCTTGTTAAATCCTCACTTCTCGTATAATGTCCGCGAGGAGTAAGCAGTGAATAGTCGATTTCATAACCAAATAGAGGTGAAAGCTGTATGCCTAAGGCTTCATTAACGAACAACATTTCTTCCTCAACAAGTGCTTTCATTTCTACAGGAAAATCACTTGGAAGTTCTTCGCCAAAAGCAAGCTGTGCCACGCCAAAATAACCAAGTGCTTTTAGTGCTTCTGCTCTAATTGTTGGTTCGGAAATTTCATTATATTCTTTTTGCAGTTGAACTAACATATTCTGGTTTAGTTTAAGCGCATTTGCTAGTAACGCTTCTCCCTCTACACTTCGTAGTGCATAATCGTAGAAAATATGATAGGCCTGTAACACCGAATCAGTAGTCACAAAATTGGGGATTTTCTTATATTGGTTATCCTCATAAATATAAAAGAGCTGTTCTTCATCACTTGTCGCAACAAAAAATCCATTTTCAACAAGCTTATGTTTTTGCTTTGCTGTTAAGTTTGGAAATTGATCCAGATTCGCAATATTGGACAAATCTTTATTGATTGTGTAGTCAGCAACATTAGGTTCCATCTCAATTGGTGTATAGTTTGTGTCTAGCACATCAAATTCCGGTTTAAAGTTTAGATGTATAGCACCATCATCTTCTGGAAGCGGTTGCTTCGTTTCAGTCTGTATTACTTCTTCCTTTGTTTTAGTCTCAGGTTGTATCATAGATGGCTCTTCTACTAGCTCACCCTCTTTACCGCACCCTACTATTCCGCTAACTAATAAAGTAAAAACAAGTGCCAATGACATTAAGCTACTAATTCGATTCATGATTTTCATAACTTACCTCCCCTACTTATAAAGCAAATTTCCTTGTTCCAAATAAAACTTAAGAGCAATCGTTTCTTCTCCATCAAAATATTGTATGCCAATCTCCTTTGCATCTATTTCAACTTCCATGGATGACAAATCAAAAAAAAGCTTTGTTTCAAAATCTTCCGACTGTGTAAGCATTTCAAAGCCAAAGCCTCTCCAATTATAAATTGCAACTACACGATTGCCGTTTTCAAGCTGTTCTATAGATATAATTTCCTCTATTGAATCCTCGTCAATATCATATAAAATGTAATCATCAAAGGGTTTTGAAAGTCTTGAGCCAAGCCAAATAGGAATCAAGTTACCTTCCACAAGATCATAGAAAAATGGTCGTTTTGCCATGATTGGATGAAACTCAGCCGTTTTATAAACGCAAATGGCTATTTCATTTATCTCATCACCATTTATATCACCAACCTGAACTTTAAGTGGCTTTATAGAGGATAAATCTATTTGATATATTATTTTTTCTGGCAGTATATAGCCTAGTTTATTCATATCAATTTCAGCGGACGCATCACATACAAGTAAAAATTCACCGTGACGTTCTCCACTATCAATCTCACCATCGCCAATTATAGCAAGTAATTTAGCTGTTCCATCACCATCTACATCACCAGTACAGTAAGAAACAATATCCGCAAGCAAAATAGAACCCTCGGGTACTGATTCACTTGATAACCACTTGGTTAATCTTACTATCAAAAGCATTAATATGATTAATGTAAAAATAAACCCTATCAGTATTT
Source organism: Lachnospiraceae bacterium (assembly GCA_031554725.1). GTDB lineage: Bacteria > Bacillota > Clostridia > Lachnospirales > Lachnospiraceae > JAVBUZ01. Next base: position 6,094 of record JAVBUZ010000109.1, read on the forward strand.
TCGATTTTATTTTCATTTATGTATACAGCC
>JAVBUZ010000043.1:0-5738 GCA_031554725.1 Lachnospiraceae bacterium
AATCAAGCAAATGCAGACGTAACAAGGGTTTAACAAAGCATGTAGTACAAGCTATTTTTTTAGTATTTTTCTAAAAGTGTCGTTTCTGAAACGAACACTTTTGGTACGCCGGAATTTAATGAAAATTAAATAAAACAAAATATAAAATAAATATAAATAAATTAGTATGGGGTGGTGGTGGCTGTCCTATATGCCAGAATTCGACACTATTTTTGCTTTGGTGATAAGAATGCGGACAATCCCATACTTATTTTATATGCTTGTCCGTTTTAATTTAGAACTGCTTGACCACATTTTTTTTGGTCAAGCAGTTCCTTTATTTATTTCCCAAACTCTACGAATACTATTTTGCCGCCCTTTTATTTTCTTGCTTCTGTACCAAAGAAAGCTCATGCTCCAGAACCGCATTTACACTCAAGCGCCCTCGTTCATCTAATAGGGCATATTTTTGAATCAATGTAACTTCGCTGGGACGAAAAGTGCCTCTGTCCTCTTTTCGGCCTAGCAGATAATCTATACTAACATTAAAATACTCGGCCAGAAAGTCAAGTGCTTCATAGTTCATCTGCCGCTTGCCAGTTTCGTACATAGAGTAAGCTTCGCGGGTAATATTTAAATGCTGTGCTACAACCAATTGATTCACCTGTTTTTCTTCTCGCAACTGGCGTAATCTTAAATCTATCATGTAAGTATACCTCCTTGCTAAGGGTAACATGTTAAGAAGGTGCGTTCAACGAATATAACGATACGTTACATAATTCTAAATATATGCTTGACATCGTAACGTTTTGTTGCTAAAATAGTATTGGCAATAAGCCAATAATGAAACAGTGGAAGGGGATACCTCATGAAGAACCAATGGACAAAAAGAATGCTTGCAGTATTTTTGCTGCTAACCCTGCTTTTGGGAGTTGCACCAATGAGAGCTGCTGCGGCAACCAGTGGAGATTTAGCGTATCAATTGATTAACGGCGGGTCAGAAGTGGAAATTCTACCGTCCTCCATGGCGTATGGAGCAATTGTTGTGCCGGCAACCATCGAAGGAAAGCCAGTAACGAAAATAGGTGATTCTGCATTTTCCCAAAACACATATATTACATCAATCCAATTACCAGACAGCATTACGAGCATAGGGCAATATGCCTTTAGGGGATGCCTTAATCTGAAAACAATTAACTTACCCAATACCATTACAGTAATTAGCCCAAATGCTTTTTGGTCATGCTATGAACTAAAGTCTATCGCTTGGCCTACAGGTTGCAATAAGATTCCAAAGGGTTGTTTCTCGGGTTCCGGCTTAGAAACCATACAGATTCCGGCAAGTGTCCAGTTCATAGAAGGGAATCCTTTCGGTGGCTCTTTGAAGGAAATACGGCTAGATAGTGCAAACCAATATTTTATAGTAGAAAATAGCACGCTGTTTAATAAGGATAAGACACGCCTTATCTCTCATTGTGGCCACCCTTTTTACGAAAATTCAGAAATTTATACAAAATTCATGCAATATGCAATGGACAGGATGAAAGATACTTTGCCACAAGATGAAGTGGAACGCGAACTATTCTATATGCAAATCCTTTATGATTTTTGTGCCACGAATGCTTCTGTTCAGTATAGCATTCCAGCAACTGTTCAAGACATCGGGGAAAATGCATTTAGCGGGCAGCTCGTTTCCACAGCAATTCCAAATGGACTTAAAAAATTTGGTGAACACGCTTTTGGTAATTGCTTTTTAGGGGATGCTATCATTCCCGCTGGTTTGATTGATTTTGGAGATGCTTTGGAAGGAGCGATTGTGAAGTCATTCACTGTTGACCCAGCTAATCCAATCGTAGCTTCTCAAGCTGGAATGCTGATGGATAAATCAAAATCATATCTTCTCCATTATCCAGCGTACTTACCACAAAAGAATGTGATTCTTCCCAATACGTTATTGGGTGTAAACGAAGATACGTTTATTGGGTTATATGCTGAAACATTGACAATTCCGCAGCAAGTGAATGATATTAGCTCTGATGACTGGAAAGGTCTTAAGAGCATGAGGGTAAAGGACTATCTCGTGGATTCTGCGAACCCTTATTATACGACTGTAGATGGCGTACTATTTAGCAAAGACTTAAAGACTTTAGCTCTGTACCCTTCTAAGCGTCTTTATAACAGTACAGCAAGAAACTATGTCATTCCTAATGGCACTGTCGCAATTGGTGCACATTCTTTAAGCTGCAATTACCCATTTAATGACCTTGTAATCCCTAATACCGTAAAGCGAATAGAAGAGGATGGTATTTATGTTACAAAGTCCCTTACAATTCCAACAAGCGTTGAATATCTTGGTCGCAATGCCATTGATATATGGAAGCCGAGTAGCATTACCATTCCACGTGAAGTCTTGACTTTGGAGGAAAATGCGCTTCCTGGTGGTTGGTTTAGTACCTATCTGAATGGGAATGGTATGTGGGTAACGGAACAAGGCCCGCGGATTCTTGTGTATTGCTATAAGGATTCGGCTGCGCATCAGTATGCGCAAGAAAATGAACACCCCTTTATCTTGATTGATCAGTCAGTAACCAAAATAGATACCGTAACAGGAATTAGTGTGGAGTATAACGAAGGTACTTATCCCAGTAATAACGTTTCCCTGCGTGTGCAAGAGAGTAACGACGGGGCTATTTCACAATGGATTGCCAACAAGTTAAAACCAACAAATAAGATGCTTTATAACATTGATGTGCTGGTAAATGGGGTAGCACAACAGCCGAGTAGCACAAGCGTAAATGGAAAAGTGGTTGTGCGAATTCCTGTGCCAAATGGCTTTGACCAGAGTAATGCTGCTGTTTATCGTGTGATTACAGAAAACCCATTGCGACTTGAAAACATGAAAGCCACCGTTATAGATGGCTGCCTAGTTTTTGCCGTTGACCACTTTAGTTACTATGCTATTGTAGAAAATCGTTCGCAGGGTCAACAAGACGATCCTATTTTGCCACCAGTCCCGCTAGTCTTAAGCAAAGCAGAAACAACTTTAAACCCTCGCCACAGTGAGAAGATATTTGCTACTGGAAATAGCAGTGTTGTTTCTTGGCGTAGCAGCAATGAAAAAGTTGCAACGGTATCTTCCGATGGTACAATTCTTGCAAAATCCAGAGGCACTACAACAATTACTGCTTCCACTGAATCCGGCCAAAGCGCTACCATGAAAGTGACTGTGAAATATAGCTTCTGGCAGTGGCTGTTGGTAATATTCCTCTTTGGTTGGATATGGGTACCGCTGAAATAAGTAATGGTTATTTATAAAATATCGCTTGGATTCTAAATTAAAAACAAAAAGCTGCTCCTTTACAAGTTTTACCTTTGTAAGTGAGCAGTTTTTTACTTATAGCAAACACGCAATATTACTAAATTTGAATATATAAAACTTTTTTCTATTGTTGATTGTTAACAATCTTACAGCTTTATCTTGACTTTAGCGGATAGGTTGTATTACTATATGTGTATAATATAAACATTTTATTTAAGGAGGAAAGTCCTATGCGGAAGAAAATGACAAAAAAGGTGTTTCGGTCAATTCTCTCTATTGTATTAGCTACTAGCCTAATTTTCCCTCTTGCTTTCTCCTCTGCAGCAGCTTCTCAGATGGAAGATGCATCACGTTTATTATCTATTTTGTCAAAAAATATGCACCCAAACATTACTCAGGGACATTATAGAATTATGCACAAAGATTCTGGCCGTTATATTGACGCTGAATATGATTCAGCGGGTGCAGTTCCCAAGATTAGAAGCAAGAAAATTGGCAATCAGTTTCAAATATTCTTTCTCAAAAATATGGGAAATGGTCTCTGGCAAATTAGAGTTCATGGCTCAAATAATAAAATAATTGAGGTTAGAGACTCTAGTAGTGCAGACGGTGCAGAAGTTGCCTCATGGTGGGATAATGGTCAAACTTGCGGATTGTGGAAAATAGGATATAATTTAAATGGAACGGTTACTTTTATAAATGCAAAGTCAGGGAAATGTTTAAATGTATATAATAATAACAAAAGCGATGGAACAAAACTACAACAATGGTATAAAGACAATTCAGGTGCAGAACAGTTTATAGCAACAAAAATGAATCATACTACCGATGTTTACGCCGCAACGTGGAAACGTGATTTCCTTAATGATGGAATTGCGTTTAATACTAGAAAAAATGCAAACAAAGCAATGCAACGTCAATATGCAAGCCCTTGGAGTGTGTGGAGAGGGGACTATTTTTATATTCCCAAGGCAGGACAAATACAGCTTGCTACTTATACTTGGTATAGTTCAGAACAGGCACACAATTTGTTTAAGAATGAAAATAAACCAGAAACATGGAAGAGCAAACTTTGGGGAGCGGTTATAACTGAAACAGCATCGAATGTAGTGAGTTATGTTGCAACTGATTTGCTTGAAACATCTGGGCTACCTTTTGGATATGCACTTGCAATTGTGGAACCACTTGCTTCAATCCCTTTTGAGCGCGAAAAAAAGGAACTTTGGAATTCATTCCAATATGGCAAAGGAATAATACAGAAAACAGAGTATTGGTTCTTGTATGATCCTAGTATATTCTTTTTTCCAGTAACTACCTACCAATCATGGAATGGAAGCGTTCTCACCGTTCCATCTGAAGTATCGAAGTGCAAAGGAACATGGGAGTATATGTTTAAATAAGGTAGTAGAATAAGAATTATTTGCAGGGCAATTCTACATAGAATTACCCTGCTTAAGTAAATTCAACAAAGGAGCGGTCTTATGAAATCAAAAAACATTATAAAGATATCTATTTTTATTACGTTGCTTATTATGCGGGATTGCTTTCCTTTTATATCAATGCAGAAGATTTTCTAAAAATGAAATTATAAGATTGATAAATAATGCAAACAAATATAAGGCAATAATTGAAGCTTATTATTTTGAAGATGGTAACCCAATTGTAAAAAGAGTAGACAACTTAGATAATTATATTGACATATCTGAATTAAGAGAATGTGAATATCGTTATGTAGGTATAGATCAGGCGATAACTAGCCAAAAAAAATCTTGGGCAGTAGAATTTACAAAAAACGGAGAAAATATATGTTTGTGGATTGACCCTAAAACAGGATTTATCTACATTTTGGAATCAGCTAACGCGTCAATACTTTTTACATACTGGGTTAAATACTAAAAACAACTATAATAAGTATAATAAGAAAATTCCTTCCTTGACAAGTGACGCAAAATGATGTAAAGTATTGGTACAAGCTCGTTTCAGGAAGTCAAGTTACACTTGTTCCGAAAAATCTTGTAGGCTTAAATGTCCAAGAAAAATGCAACTACGCTTGAATCACATGGTTTGAAAACAAAATCGTAATAATTTAGTGGGTAAAGGCTTTGACTGTCAAGGCTTTTCGGCTGTAAATCTGGCCGCGAGAGCGTACGATGGTTCGAATCCATCCCTACCCACCAAATTGAAAACGGCGAAAGCGTTCTGGCTCTAGGGCTGGAAATCGTGTAACGGCCTAAAACCGTTCGAGGGTTCGAATCCCTTGCTCTCCGCCATTTCACTAGTGACCGCGTTTATCGTGGTCACTAGTATCTTGTAATCACTAAATTTTCGGATAGAGCCGTTTGAGCTTGATACGTGCATCAGCAGTAGTAAATCGCCAGTCAACGGTGAGACCGGCGACATTGCGCCGTGCATTCCAGGTGCGAACCTCGCGGGACATTTC
>JAVBUZ010000079.1:0-4735 GCA_031554725.1 Lachnospiraceae bacterium
CAGATGCTTGGCTGTTTAGAGGCAGCTAGCGAGGCTCCGGGCATGCTGGGAAATATGATTATGGAAGCTATGGAAACCTATATTAGTGAAAATGCCGAGGAAAGCAAAAAGGACAATAAAATTGCTCAAAGAGTAAATAAAGTGGCAGATGCGGCTAGAGAACTAGCGGAAAGCCTTGGGAAAAAGGTAACAATTGAAGAACTAGCAGAAGAAACAGGCTTTTCCTTACAGACAATACTTACAGCAGTTCGTATGAGTGGGAACAAAATCGAAGATTTGGAAAGTGGAGAAGAAGGATAATGGCCAAGGAATACCAAGACTATAAATACGTACTTCAGGATACAGGAAACTTGTATTTGGGTGCAAAATATACATATAAGGAACTGATTGATGAGGAAGATGTACCTTTTAAGTTCAAGACCATTGTTGAACGTTACATTAAACCATATAGGGATGAGAATGTGAGCCTAGAAAGTCATTTCTACTATATGAATGAAAAAGATTTTGTATATCAAACCTACAATCAGTTGAAAATAAGAATAAAGTATAGCGTTTTGGTGGAAAAGAAAACGCTGTTTGGCAAAAAGAAGCGAGTATATGATACAAAAATATTGAAACTGGATCAGTTTATGGAAATACCTAGCTCAGAAAAAGAAAAAATGGGCATAATGATTCAGGAAATTGCCCTGTCTAAACTTGCGCTTATTGCATTTAATGTTTAAGGAAGAGAAAGGTATGATTTGCATGAAAATCGAAGAATTGGCAAGCTATGAGATTATAGAAAAAAGAGAAATTAAGGACCTAAAGTCTGAGGGAGTTTTACTTAAGCATAAAAAGACAGGTGCAAGAGTTGCCCTGCTTTCTAATGATGATGAAAATAAAGTATTTTGCATTGGCTTTCGTACACCACCAAAGGATAGTACAGGTGTACCACACATTTTGGAACATTCCGTTTTATGTGGCTCCAAGGATTTTCCAATAAAAGATCCTTTTGTAGAGCTTGTAAAGGGTTCTCTAAATACCTTTTTAAATGCCATGACCTATTCTGATAAAACGGTATATCCAGTAGCGAGCTGTAATGATAAAGATTTTCAAAATTTGATGAATGTATATTTGGATGCAGTTTTTTATCCTAACATATATAAGGAAGAAAAGATATTTAGACAAGAAGGCTGGCACTATGAAATGGAAAGTCTAGAAGACGAGCTTTCTATTAATGGCGTTGTATATAATGAAATGAAAGGTGCTTTTTCTTCTCCGGATGATGTTTTAGAGAGAGAATTAATAAATAATCTTTACCCAGATACTACCTATGGAAATGAATCGGGAGGTGATCCTGAGGTAATTCCAGAATTAACCTATGAAGACTTTTTAGAATTTCACAGCAAATATTATCATCCATCCAATTCCTATATCTACTTATATGGAAATATGGATATGGCTGAAAAGCTTGACTATATTGATAAAAATTATTTGTCTGCCTTTGAGCATAAGGAAATTGATTCTCATATAGAAAAGCAAGATGCCTTTTTAGCACTTAGAAGGGTAGAAAAACAGTATCCAATCAATGAAGAGGAATCTGAGACAGATAATACTATTTTAGCATTTAGTACTTCCGTAGGAGATGTATTAGACAAAGAGCTTTATGTTTCCTTCCAGATATTAGATTATGCTCTTTGTAGTGCACCAGGAGCACCATTAAAGCAGGCACTTACAGATAAAGGGATAGGAACGGAAGTATATAGTATTTTTGATAATGGAGTTAGACAGCCTTATTTTAGTATAGTTGCTAAAAATACCAATATAGATAGAGAAGAAGAATTTAAAGAAACCATTATTCAGGTATTAAACGAATTGGTTAAAAACGGAATAGACAAAAAGGCTCTTTTAGCGGGCATTAATTACTTTGAGTTTCGCTATCGTGAAGCAGATTATGGCTCAAATCCGAAAGGGCTTATGTATGGCTTACAGTGCTTTGACAGCTGGCTATATGATGAGAACCTTCCCTTCCTTCATGTGGAGGCCAATGAAACCTTTGCGCAAATGCGAAAAATGGTAGAAGAGGGAGCTTTTGAAAAGTTAATTCAAAAGTATTTGTTAGAAAACACCCATAAGTCAATGGTAGTGCTTGTTCCAAAGAAAGGCTTAGCCGATGAAAAGGATAGGCAGTTAAAGAAAAAGCTAGCAGCATATAAGGAGACACTTTCCAAAGAGCAGTTAGAGCAAATCATATCAGATACAAAAGCACTAGAGGCTTGGCAGGAGACCGCCGATAAAAAAGAAGATTTGGAAAAGATACCATTATTAGCAAGAGCCGATATGAAAACTCAGGCAGTAAAAATTATCAACGAAAGCAAAGATGTTGACGGCATGAAAGTGCTCTATCATCCGATTTTCACCAATGGAATTGCTTATATTAGATTGATTTTTAATGCCAACCAAATTCCAGAGGAGCTATTTCCATACTTAGGAATTTTAAAGGGGGCTCTAGGGCTGTTAGATACCCAAAACTACAAATACGCAGACTTGTTTAATGAGATAAATATTGTAACAGGCGGTATGGCAGCAGTTACCAATGCATATGGGGATTTAAATGATGCCAGCAAATGTACAGTGACTCTTGAAGTTAAGACCAAAGTTCTTTATCCCAATATTGATAAAGCCATAGCACTTATGAAAGAGATGATTTTAACGACTAAGTTTGAAGATAAGAAAAGACTTGGCGAAATATTAGCAGAGGGCAAGTCTCGTATTCAGAGCCAGCTTATGTCGGCTGGGCATGGGGTAGCGGTTAATAGAGCTTTATCCTATGTATCACCAACAGCAGCTATTAACGAGCAGCTTTCAGGAATGTCCTTTTACCGTCTGATTGAAAAGCTAACAACAGATTTTGATACAGCAGCTAAGGACCTTACCGATAAGCTTCAAAAATTATCAGAGCTTATCTTTAGAGAAGAAAACCTAATGGTTGACTTTGTCGGAGATGAAGAGGGATATAATATATTTATTCCAGCAGCGAAAGAACTATCAAAGAGCCTATATCAAATCGAGGTGGAAACGGGAAGCTTTGTTCCAAAGCTACAAAAGAGTAACGACGGGTATAAGACCGCAGGTCAGGTGCAATATGTTTGTCGTGGTGGAAACTTTAAATCCAAAGGCTTGGCTTATCATGGTTCCTTAAAGGTGCTAAAGGTAATGATGGGTTATGATTATTTATGGAGTCAGGTGCGCGTAAAAGGTGGTGCATATGGATGTATGTGTGCTTTTGGCAAATCAGGTGATTGCTATTTTGTTTCCTACCGAGATCCCAATTTGACAAAAACCATCGATACCTTTGAAAAGGCAGCAGACTACATTGAAAGCTTTGAAGCAGACGAGAGAATGCTAACCCAGTATATCATCGGGGCAATTAGTGATATGGATACACCGATGAATCCATCTGCCAAGGGCTTGTTTTCGCTAAGTGCTTATATGACAGGTGTAACCCAAGAAAGCTTACAAAAAGAACGAGATGAATTATTACAAACGAGTGCTCAGGACTTAAAAGATACTGCAAAATATATTAGGGCATTTATGGACGATGAGGCTCTATGTGTAGTAGGAAATGCTGGTTGTATAGAAGAAGCAAAAGATAAATTTGGCAATATAGAAAACCTATTTCTATATTAGGAAAGAAGAAAAGGAAAAAACATGAGTGAAAATCCATCATACAAATCAGGTTTTGTTAGTCTGATTGGAAGACCAAATGTAGGAAAGTCTACATTGATGAATTGCCTAATTGGTCAAAAAATTGCGATTACATCCAATAAACCACAGACGACAAGAAACAAAATTCAAACGGTTTATACCTCTGATGAAGGTCAGATAGTCTTTTTGGATACCCCGGGAATTCACAAAGCCAAAAATAAACTTGGTGATTATATGGTAAATGTTGCAGAGAGAACACTTTCAGAAGTGGATGTTGTTCTTTGGCTAGTGGAGCCAAGTACCTTTATTGGTGCAGGGGAAAGACATATCATAGAACAGTTAAAGAAAACCAAAACACCAGTTATGTTGGTAATTAATAAGGTTGATACAGTTAAAAGAGAAGATGTTCTTAAATTTATTGATGCTTATCGTAACGAGCTCGATTTTGCCGAGATTATTCCAGTATCTGCCTTAAAAGCACAAAATACCGATGAATTGATTTCCTGTATTATGAAATATCTACCATATGGTCAGGCTTTTTATGATGAGGATACCATTACAGATCAGCCCATGAGACAAATTGTTTCAGAGCTTATACGTGAAAAAGCGTTAAGGCTTCTAGAAGAGGAAATTCCTCATGGAGTGGCTGTAAGTATTGAAAGCATGAAATATAAGAAAACAATTGTAGATATTGAAGCGACCATTATTTGTGAGCGAGATTCTCATAAAGGCATTATTATCGGAAAGGGTGGTGCGATGCTGAAAAAAATCGGCACGCAGGCCCGCGTAGATATTGAGGATTTATTAGAAATGCAAGCGAATCTACAGCTTTGGGTAAAGGTGAAGAAGGATTGGCGAGACAGTGATTTTCTTTTGAAGAATTTCGGCTATAATGAAAAAGATAGCCTTCAATAACGCATAGAAATTATGAAAAAGGCAAACCCTAGTTAATGTAAAACAAAGTAGAAAAACAAAAGTACATGAAACAAGGGGATGCAGATGAACGAAGAAAATTACTGGCAAAAATTTACAAATTCCGGCAGAATAC
>JAVBUZ010000143.1:0-5346 GCA_031554725.1 Lachnospiraceae bacterium
AAGTTGTTGGTGATAGCATCCGTAAGTTATACAGCTGGAACAACGAAGAAGACAAATTTATCAATAACTAATTAAATAAACCATTTAATAAGGCAGATATTTATTATCTGTCTTATTTTTACGAAGGAATAGAGGTTTTTCATGAAAGATTTTATGCACATGACGGCGCCAAAGAAACAGCTAGATACCGAAAGCTGGTTTATTGAGTGCTATAAAAAGTATAAAGGACATCCCATCAAAATTTTACTTGCTCTCTACAAGGGAAATTATAATAAATTTATAATGGCAATTATTTGTTTTTTTATTAAGCATAGCTGTGTATGGGTTCTTCCAATTGTAACAGCCAATATTATCAATGATGTAATGTCAAAGAATCCAAATACCAATAGAAATATTTTATATTACTTTCTACTTATGGTGGTACTTATTGCTCTTAATGTACCGATGAATTACTTTTATACCTCCTATAAAAGTTTAGCAACAAGGTATGCAGAAACAGGCCTTAGAAAAGCACTGATACGAAAGCTTCAGCAGCTTTCCATTTCCTTTCACGTAGCAACACAATCAGGACGTTTACAGTCTAAGATTATGCGTGATGTTGAAGGTGTAGAAATGTTATCTACACAATTATTCTTAAGTAGCTTAAATATCATCCTTAATATTACGATAGCATTAGTAGTAACCGTATCAAAGAGTAAAATTGTATTTTTGTTTTTTCTATTCATCGCACCTCTTGCAGCAATAACCATGGTTTCCTTTAGAAACATCATGAAAAAGAGAAACAGTGAGTTTCGTAAAGAGATGGAAGAAACTTCTGCTAGAGTCATGGAAATGGTTGAGCTGATTCCTGTAACTAGAGCCCATGCCTTAGAGGAAGAGGAAATAACAAAAATGAGTACGCAGCTTTTCAATGTTGCAGAAAAAGGTTATAAATTAGATTTGATTCAAGCCTTATTTGGTTCTATTGGTTGGGCAGTGTTCCAAGTATTTCAGGTATTATGTCTTGCCTTTACTGGATATCTTGCTTTAAAGGGAAATATCTTAGCAGGTGATATTACCTTGTATCAGAGCTACTTTGCAACCATTGTTAATCAGGTATCTGCCATAGTGACCCTTGTTCCGACCCTTGCAAAAGGTATTGAATCCGTAAATTCTATTGGAGAAGTTCTTTTATCGGATAATATAGAGCATAACGAAGATAAAGAAAAAATCGATATGGTGCAAGGTGAGTTTGAGTTTGAGGATATTTGTTTTCATTACAGCAATAATATGAATAATGTTTTGAACCACTTTAACTTAAAAGTAAAGCAGGGTGAAACGATTGCACTTGTTGGTGAGTCTGGTGCTGGAAAATCAACTATTTTGAATCTGGTTATTGGTTTTAACCTTTCAAGTAGTGGACGAGTTCTGCTAGATGGAAATGATTTGAGCCAAATAGATCTTCGTTCATATAGAAAATATCTAGCCGTGGTACCACAAACATCTATTTTATTTTCTGGTACAATTCGCGACAACATCATATATGGAAGAGATGATGTTACTGAGGAAGAGCTAGGAAAGGTTATTAAAGCCGCGAACTTGGATGAGTTAATTGCCTCTTTGCCAGATGGATTAGACACAAAGGTGGGTGAGCATGGCGGTATGCTTTCAGGAGGTCAAAGACAACGTATTTCTATTGCAAGAGCACTTATCCGTGATCCGAAGGTAATTGTTTTAGATGAAGCAACCTCCGCTTTAGATAGTGTTTCAGAAAAACTAATACAGGAAGCACTACAAAATTTAACGGAGGGTAGAACAACCTTTATTGTTGCACATAGACTATCTACCATTCGTGATGCAGACAAGATTGCTGTTATTGCTAGTGGAAAATGTGTAGAATATGGAACCTTTGAAGAGTTAATGGATTTAAAGGGTGAGTTTTATAAAATGAAAATGATTCAGAGTTAGTCTGTATTATTAAGAAAGCCAAAGAGTTTCTTTAGAAATTCTTTGGTTTTTTTTGTATTTGGATTTTAAAAATTAGAATTAAGATAAGAGCATCAAAGAACAAAGCGAGGATGCGTTATGAGTTTAACATTATTGGCAGAATATTTTTCGAAATATGGAATGGTTGCTATTTTTATAATTGTACTACTGGAATATGCGAACTTACCAGGTTTCCCAGCTGGAATTATTTTACCTTTTGCTGGCATCATGGCATCCAATGGAAAGGTTCCATTTATGATAGCCCTACTGGTAACCGTTATAGCAGGACTGATTGGAAGCTGGATTTTATATTTCCTTGGTTTAAAGGGGGGCGCGGTATTCCTAAAGGCATATACCAAGAAATTTCCGAAGCAAGAAGAAAAGATAAATTATTATGTAGATTGGATTCGTAGCAAAGGGTCTACAGGTGTTTTCGTAGCGAAACTCCTTCCAATGGTTAGAACAATTATTTCCATTCCAGCAGGTGTTGTTCAAATGAACTTTATGAAATATACCATTAGCTCTACACTAGGAATCCTAGTATGGAATTTGGTATTTGTAGGAGCTGGATATATTTTTGGTGATGTTGCCTTAACAATATTTTCATAAGAGAAATGGGAGGTTACTTAAATGAAAATTGCATTGATGACAAATAATTATAAGCCTTTTGTAGGCGGTGTTCCTATTAGTATCGAAAGGCTGGCAAATGGATTACGTGAACTAGGAAATGAAGTTATAATTTTTGCCCCAACCTATAAAGAACAGGAGGAAGAAGATATTGTTTTTCGCTATCATTCCTTATTAGAAGGAATTGCTGGTGGTGTTGTAATTCCCTTTCCCTGGGACATCGAAATCGACAAGGCTTTTGAAAAGCAGCAATTTGATATTATACACGTTCATCATCCTATGCTTATAGGAAAAACAGCAGCTCGATTAGCGAAAAAGTATGGTATCCCCTTAGTTTTTACCTATCATACTCGTTATGAGCAATATGCCCACTATGTCCTACCAAAACCGCTCCTTAAAAATAAAGAAATCGTATCACTTACAACAGATGTAACAGAAAAATATTTACATTCCTTCTTTAATAATTGCCAGCATGTATTTACTCCTACAGCAGGGCTACAATCTTATTTAATAAATGATTGTGCTTACAAAGGAAGTGTTTCTGTTTTACCTACTGGTTTAGAGGAAACAAGCTATTCCCAAACAAAGGATGAAATAGAAAGGATTAGAAAAAAATATACAAAAGATGATAGTCCTTTGTTTTGTACGGTTTCAAGAATGGCAAATGAAAAAAATGTCCGTTTTTTATTAAAGGGAATATCTTCTTTTAAAGAAAAGTACAAAAAACCTTTCAAGGTACTAATGATAGGAGAAGGGCCATGCAAAAAAGCTTTTGAAAAACAAGCAGAGGAGTTAGGTTTGTCCAATGAGGTTAGCTTTTTAGGTGGGATATCCAATAAAGAACTTTCTAATTATTATGGTGCCTCAAATGCGTTTCTCTTTGCGTCTAAAACAGAAACACAGGGAATTGTAATTATTGAAGCATTTGCACAGGGCTTACCAGTTATTGCAGTTAGAGCGACTGGGGTATCAGATTTAGTAGTGAATCAAAAAAATGGTTTTTTGGTATCAGAAGACATAAATGAGTTTTCGCAAGCGATACTTAATTATGTAGAAAACGACGAAAACAAGAAAACATTAAAACAAGAGGCACTACGAACGGCACATTTATATACCCAAGGAGAGGTTGCCCAAAGAGCTTTAAGCAAGTATAATGAAGTGATAGAAAACTATCATTCAAAACAAAATGAAAGCAAATGGGGGGCCACAGAATGGAAAATCAGTACCATATCTTAGTTGTAGAGGACGATAATGAAATTAGAGAGGGCATAAATATATATTTAAAGAATCAAGGCTACCTTGTTTTTCAAGCTGCCAACGGCGCTCAAGGCTTAACGGTTATTGAACAGGAAGAAATTCACCTTGCAATTGTTGATATTATGATGCCTGTAATGGATGGTGTTACCATGCTAATGAAACTTCGTGAAATGGGAATGGAATTTCCAGTTATTATGCTTTCTGCAAAATCAGAAGAAGTAGATAAAATAATGGGACTTAATATGGGAGCTGATGATTATGTTACCAAACCATTTACAACCTTAGAACTATTAGCTAGAGTGAACTCGCATTTACGCAGATACTCAAAATACTTAAATATAACAAACGCCACTGAATGCAACGATAGAATTTATACAATTGGTGGTTTGGAACTAAATGAAGATACCGTAGAGGTTTCCGTGGATGGAAGGGTGGTAAAAACAACTCCCATGGAATTCAAGATTATACAGTTACTGATTAAAAATCCTAGCAGAGTTTTTAGTGCAGAGGAAATTTATGAACGTATTTGGAATGAAAAGGCAATTACTACGGATACAATCATGGTGCATATAAGAAATATTCGTGAAAAAATAGAAATTGATCCTAAAAACCCAAAATATTTAAAAGTGGTATGGGGCGTAGGTTATAAAATTGATAAGCAATAAACCTAGGCTTTCTATGCACTTAGAAAGAGTGATAGAATGAATGAAAATGAAATGAAGAAACCGAAAAATCAGTTTTATAAGCTTGTAATAGTGAGTGTACTTGTTTCCCTTATTTTTACTGTTGTTTATATGTGCATGTATCCTATGTTTTATAGACGTGCACAAAATTCAGCAGATACTTTTTATGAAGATAGTGTTCGTTTAAATTACCTAGTACAAAGTAATTATATTTTGTATAGGGATTTATATCAAAAAGAAAGCGGCAAAAACGTAAGTTATGCGGATTTATATCTAGATACTGAAAACTCAGATATGGATATAGAAAATGCCCTGGAAACCTTAAAGGCTTCAACAAATGCGACTTTTGAAGATATTGCAAATAGTCCGTTTGCTTATGTGGAAAGAAACTATGAGTTCTATATAGAAAACCTGAAAACAGGCGCTTCTATTTCAAATTCAAGTACCTTAGCAGGGCGAAACATAGATTATAGTTTTTATGTATCCATGGAATATGATGCAAATGGGAATATGACTATCAGCGATATATATAGTAAAAATACGGATACAGTTTTTAAGAACCTAAGCAACCTAACAAGAAACAAGTCCCTTGTAATAAATAACATGTATGATGAAGAAATTTCATTTTTTTCACCTGTAAACTGTAGAATTATCTATGGATTATCTCAAAGTCAGCTTATGAATTTTGAAGGCAGCTTTTCCTATGGTAATTTATATAGTTCAGGAGTGATAGATGTTCATGTATTTCTTTTAGGACTAATTGTTTTAGTAGCATTTCTTTTGCCATTAAAAAAATATGTAAATGGAAGCTTCC
>JAVBUZ010000206.1:0-9200 GCA_031554725.1 Lachnospiraceae bacterium
TGCTGCTATTTCATTGTAACTTTTATTGCTGTTCAAATATGCCATAACAATTTCCTTCTTGGTTTGAAAAGAATATTTTGCCATAAAAAAACCGACCTCCCAATCGTTAGATTTTTGGTCTAACTTTTGGGGGTCGGTTCATTCCCTCTGGACATTTTCCATTTTATTTTATATTATTCTGATGCAAAGTTTTCGAAGTAACCTTGGATTAAGATGATTGGTGTTCCCTTATCACCACTTCCACTCATTAAATCACACAAGCTACCCAAAAGGTCTGTGTATCTACGAGGAGTTGTTCCAAGTGCCTGATCTCCTAGATTTACATCTTTTTCTTTAATAGCTTCCTTCATTGCCGCTTTTGCTTCTTCTGAAGACTTTCCTGCAATTTCGTTATCTAATAAGATTTTTAATTTTAATTCATTGGGTGTTCCTTCTAAACCGCTTGTGTAAGCAGGTGAAACGACTGGATCGGCCAATTCCCATATCTTTCCTACGGGATCTTTGAAAGCACCATCGCCGTATACCATAACTTCTACCTTTTTACCTGTTTGTTCATACAAACGAGCTTGAATGCCATCTACTAACTCTTGGCAAGCACGTGGGAAAAGCTTAACCTTATCCTCTGTTGCTTTGTTGGAACCGAGCAAACCATATTTTTCATTGTATCCACTACCATTAACGCTAGTAGCTAAAATATCATCTAAACCAAATACGGTTTCTGCTCCTGCAGCTTTTAAAATTCGTTTTGTTCTCTGACGGGTATGAATATCACATGCTAGCACATTCTTTGTATATTTCAAAATTGCACGTGGGTCATTTGCAAAAATGAGTTCCACATGTTCACCAAAGCTCTTGTAATATGCTGCATAGTCCATTCCTGTAAATGGGTGTTTTACTTCAAATCCAAAAAGCTCTCTGTATTTTGCTTCATCCAACACGTCTGTATATGGGTTTACCCCTGCTTTATCCATCATGTCCCAATCGATTAATTGATTTCCAACTTCGTCTGAAGGGTAAGATAATACGATATAAAGCTTTTTACATCCTGCTGCAATTCCTCTTAAAAGGTTTGAAAAGCGATTACGAGAAAGGATAGGAAATACAATGGCAAGATCTTCTCCACCAAATTTTGCTTTTATATCAGCAGCAATTTGATCTACTGTAGCAAAGTTGTTCTGTGATCTTGCAACAATTGCCTCAGTCATTCCAATTACATCGCGATCTCGAAGTTCAAAACCGTTTTCTTTAACAGCTTCTAATACACTTTCTACTACTATATTTTCTAAGTTGTCACCAGGCTGTATCATTGGAGCTCTTAAGCCTCTTGCAACTGTTCCTAATGTACGCATAATTTTCCTCAATTCTTCCTTAGTTTAATACGATTTTAACAATATCAAGTGGATCTAAAACGACTCCATCTTTATATACTCTCATATTTCCACCAGAAATTTCATCAATAAGAATTACTTCTCCATTGTTTCTACCAAATTCTAATTTGATATCATATAATTCACAGCCAAATTTTGCCAACTCTTCTTTTACAATCAAGCAAATTTTCTGTGTCTGTGCTTTTAAAGATTCGTATTCATCATTTGTTAAAATATTTAATGCAGCTAAAGCATCTTTGGTGATTGGTGGATCTTCTCTTTCATCATCTTTTAAGGTAACTTCCACGAAAGCATCTAAATCCTGACCTTCTGTAGCATACTGGCCATAACGACGCATAAAGCTTCCTACTGCTTTAAATCTACAAATAACTTCAATTCCATTTCCGAAAACTGTTCCCGGAAGTACTTCCATTGTTTTTTCTTCAATATTTGAATCTACATAATGAGTTTTGATTCCTTTTTCCTGTAATAATTTGAAAAAGTATGTTGTAAGCTTTAGTCCACCTTGGCCCATACCCTCAATGGTAAGTCCTACGCTGTTTGCACCTGGATCAAATTTACCGTCAGTTCCGGTTACATCATCTTTAAATTTTAATAAGTAATTTCCATTGTCTAACGAATAAACTGTTTTTGTTTTTCCTTCATATACGTGCTGCATACTAATCCTCCATTGTAAACACCGTTTTCCACATTCCGGGTTTCGCTTGTTTTTGTTTTGATTTTTTATAAAGCAAACTTCCCTATTATTATACTTTACTTTTATGTATAATTCTAATCAATTTTTTTGATACCTGTCATAACTTTTCCTTATATCACCCCGTACAATTTGTACGCTTTTTTTGACTTTTTTCATTTTGTTAGAATAATCATATTAAATGACTAAATTTTCCGAATTGTAGATTGCTTGAAATTTACGTTTTATGGTATACTGAATACATAAATGTCTTTCTTACCATAAATGATTTGAAAGTTCAGAGGGGACACATATGAAAAAAATTGTACTCATTTGCAATATTTCGAAAGTAACAAAAGATATCTCAGATTTTCTATCAAAGACTTACCGCGTTATCATGTTTCAATTTGGCTCAGACTGGGATTTATTTAAGGATTTGGATAGTATCGACTTTATTATTGTATATCTTGGAAGTACCAGCAAGGATCATATGATAATGGCTGATAAGATGCTTAATGATTTTAATAAAAGAACGATTACCAAGAAGCCTATTGTTTTAATTGGCACTGCTGAAGAAAAGCAAAACTATAGCTACTATTGTAGCGCAAAAGAGAGTCTACATCTTCTCCGCCCACTTTTGATGGAGCAAATTGTAGAAGCCCTCGATAGCAACCTTTCCTCAGGAAAAATAGCCTTTGACACTGCTTCTACAGCTAAGATAGCGCCTCCTGTAAAGGAAGTTGAAGCTGTCGTACCTTCATCCACCAAGAGAAAAGCACTTTTAGTAGATGACAACGGCATGGCTCTACGTGCGCTAAAAGGGCTCTTGGAAGGTACATACGACATAACACTTGCAAATTCAACCATGTCAGCACTTTCCGCTATCGAAAAGGAAAAACCTGATTTTGTATTATTGGATTATGAGATGCCCATCCACAATGGAAAACGGGCCTTGGAAATCATTCGTTCTAATCCAACAACCAAAGACATCCCCGTTTTCTTCCTAACCGCAGTTACCGATAAGAAAAAAATACAAGAGGTAGTTTCTCTACATCCTCAAGGCTATTTCTTAAAGAAAAATGTTGGCCCCAATTTAATCACTAGTATTGAAGAATACTTTACAAAACACGATACGTAATACTTATTTTAAACACGAAGGAAAGTGGTGGCTCTATGGTTAAATTGCAAATTGGATGTCTAATCTTAATAATATTTATCTCAGTCATATATTTTTCTGCTCGCAGAGAAAAAAATTATAATTATAAGATATTTGCAGCAATGCTAGTCTTCGGAATGATAAATCTCTGTTTTGATGCGATTACCGTCTATACTGTTAATCATCTCGAAACAGTTTCTTCTTTCCTTAATCGATTTTGCCATGATATTTTTATTGGTTCCCTCCTGGTTTTTATCTTTTTAGCCTTTGCCTACATATATTCCATAACGAGGCAAGCCATCGATGAAGTTCCATTTTTAGGTTGGGGTTGGTATCTCGTCGTTATTGCAACCTTATTGGTCCTCATATTTGGAAACTTAGATTACATGGAAACTGATAAGGGCAATTATTCCTACGGTCTTGCCGCCAATACTTGTTATATTTCCATTGGTCTTTATGTTATCGTATCCATTTTTTACGTTATTAAGTATTGGCAACAGCTAGAACACAAAACCAGGTTTCTCTTAATTTTGCCAATGGCAACCGAGGTTGTTTGTTCTGTAATGCAGTTGTTTAATCCTACCATCCTGATTAGTGGATTTGGCGTATGTTTCCTTATTTTTTCCATTTTTCAAATCCATGAAAGTCCAGACATTCAGCTTGTTGAGCAGCTTAAAACTGCAAAACGCAATGCCGAAGCTGCCAATAAAGCAAAGTCCGACTTTTTAGCAAGTATGTCTCATGAAATTCGCACTCCTATTAATACCATTATCGGAATGAACGAAATGGTATTGCGTGAATACGAGGATGACACTCTACTAGACTATTCCTATAGTATCCAACGCTCCGCTAAAGCGTTGCTATCCATTATTAATGATATTTTGGATTTAACTAAAATTGAAAGCGGAAACATGGATATTGTTCCTGTTGAATATAATTCCTCTAGCATATTAAATGATTTGGTTAACACCATATCATTAAAGACTAATGATAAAGGGCTTCTACTTAATATCAATATTTCCGAGGAGCTTCCTATCAAGCTATACGGTGATGATATACGTTTAAAACAAGCCATCACTAATATCCTAACTAATGCAGCAAAGTACACTCCCAAAGGAAGTGTAACCTTTAGTGTTGATTTTAAGAAAACAAGCGCTACACATATTACCTTGATTATCGCCGTAACCGATACTGGTATTGGTATAAAAGAAGAGGATTTGAATAAGCTCTTTAAATACTTCCAACGATTGGACGAGGTTCGCAACCGTACCATCGAAGGTGCTGGTCTCGGAATGTACATAACGCAAAAGCTTATCCGCCTAATGAAGGGATCAATGGATGTTAAAAGTGTTTATGGTAAAGGTTCTACCTTTACCCTCTATGTTCCTCAAATGGTTGTTGATTGGACCCCTCTTGGAGACTTTAAAGAACAGCATGCCAATGAACTTAAGAAACGTAAAAAATACTACACCCAATTCACCGCTCCCGAAGCACATGTGCTCGTTGTTGATGATAACGAAATGAACCGCAAGGTAGTAGCTGAGCTTCTAAGACATACACTAATGCATGTTACCACCGTAGAAAGTGGTGCACAAGTTCTAGACTTAGTTCAAAAGGAACACTTTGATCTTATTTTTATGGATCATATGATGCCTGTAATGGATGGTATTGAAACCCTACATAACATGAAGGACTTAGATAATTGCTTATGTACAGATACACCTGTCATTGTTCTTACCGCCAATGCCATTAGTGGCGCTAGAGAAATGTATCTTTCTGAAGGCTTTGACGACTTTATTACGAAACCTATCGATGGTGAAAAGCTTGAAAATGTAGTACGTCAATATTTGCCTGTCTCCTTAGTTCGTATGGGAGCACCTGCAAAGTTTTCCGAAAAGCCGGTTCAGGCGGCGAGTAGCAGCAACAAGGTAATTGAAAACAAAATTAGCAACATTGAAGGTATCTCCTTCGAGGAAGGCATTGCTAGATGCGGAAGTAAAGAAATGCTTTTCGATATGTTCAAAATTTTTGTTCAAACAATGGATAATAAGCTTGGCAAGCTTCGCTCTTTTGAACAAGCTGGTGATATTCAAAACTATACAATTGAGGTACACTCCTTAAAAAGCTCTGCACGATTATTAGGTGCAATGGAACTTTCCGAGCTTGCAGAACAATTAGAAACTCATGGTAGAAACGCGCAACTAGATGAAATCCACAAGTTTAACATTGAATTACTTGCTTTATATCAAAAAACAGGTGATGCAATCGGCCAACTTCTAAACAAGGAGCTTAAACCAAAGCATGAGACATCAAAATTAAAAATTAAGAGCCTATTACTTTCATTAAAGGAAGGCCTAAAGGTTCTAGATGTAGATTCCTGTGATCGCATTATGGAAGAGCTAAAGAGCTATGTTCTACCAGAAATAGTAGACGAAAACTGGGGCATTTTACAGTCCGCCATCTCTGACCTAAATACCGAAGATGGGATTCCACTAATTGATGAAATTTTATTTTACTTTGAATAAAATAGAAAAAGGTATAAATGTCCATAAAAGACATTTATACCTTTTTTATTTTATACTTCCCTATCGCTTCTACGCATCTGCATCTGCCTCTGCCTCGTTAGGTTCTTTCATCTTTTTGTACAATGTAACTGCATATACTAATGTTCCTACTGCAAGTGCACAAATAATTATCTCAATAACTACTGTAGGTACTCCATTAGATGCACACATTACTGCTACAAAATCAAATAGCGCATGTAGCAGGATTGCCAATGGAAAAGCATACATCTTTCCAACTTGCTTTACTGCCATAAATACCAAAATAGATAGGCTTACATGTAACGCAATCGCAGAACCTCTTTCCCATAACGCTAACATGATATCTGTAGGCTGTAGGTTCATTAACTGTGCAACCACGGCAGCCGCTCGTTCCTTTTGAGCTTCTGGCACCGCGGCCAAGGTTGTCTCCATAAGTCCTGAATTCTGTAGCATCGCCAGGCCAATCAATGAAAAATAGGAAGAACACAAAACATAAATACATTCAAAGCCACCATGTCCAAGACCATAGCTAATTGCTGTTTTCTTGCTATCGTGATTCTTTAGCACGAACTTAAACGCTAAAAATCTTGCTGTTTCTTCAAATATTCCTGCCATAAGTCCACCATATAGTGCATACAAAAATATATTTCCTGTAATTGCTCTTGATAAAGCCGTATCGATTCCCAGCACGCGGGAATGAACAATATTTTCTAAAATGACAACAGCCACAAAGAAAGTCACTGCTCCAATTAAGGTTGGAATAATTGATGCCTTTGTTTTCAGCTTCCAAGCCAGTATCAAGGCCACTGGTATTATAATGCTTGCAGCTATGCCCATAAATAAAAGATTAATTGTTCCTGTAGTTATTTCATTTCCCATTTTCTTACCCCTCCATTAATATAATATATATTTATATATTATATTAATTTTCAGCAATGTCAAATAATGTTTCTATCTTTTCAATGTTTCATAGTTATACTTATCTGCTTCACATATGTTTTCTATTCGCAGCTCCCCGCCTTGCGTGCTTAATAGCAAATAGCTGTTAGACATATAATAAGATAATTCCTCCGCCCATTCTTTAAATCTTTCATCATTATATTTATATCCTTCAGGAGAGCCCCATTCCATTCCCTCCGCACTTATATACTCCATGTTGCCACTTTCATCAAGGCGAAATACTGCATATCCATATTCTCCATAGGTGTATCGGTCTTCGTCATACAAATTTAAAATATAATCTCTTCCATCTACGGACCCTATGTAAATATTATTCCAACCAGCTCTGGCATTATGAGCAAACTCACTGTGTAATATCTTTCCACTTGCATCTTTGAAAAATACAAAGCCACTATCTCCATCTCCCACATTTCCTGTATAAATCTCTATCATTTCCATGCCCGGGCTATCACTAATGTCTGCCTCCACTGTATATGCCAGCTCATAGTATTCTTCCAAAAAATTTTCACCTAATAATTCAATATATGTCTCATAATCACTCCAGAAAGCCGAATTAGGGCGGTATGCATAAAATCCATCCTCATCCCTGGGAACCATTATATCTATAAGCACCTGGTTGTTTTCGCCCTCTGTTTCACTCTCAATGTCTTTTTGCTCAAAATACTCCTCTGCATCATCCCCACAAGACCTTGTTTTCGGAATCCAAATTCCATCTTCTCCAAAGGGCTTAATCATGGTAACCTCTACTGGCACACTAGATTCTGCAAAATATATTTTTACTTGAGCCACCTTATTTTCAATAATTATCTCCGCTGTTACCTGTACCTTGTTTGGATCATCTGCTAGGTTTAGCAAAATAGTAGCAGCACGCTCTGGCACAAATAAATCCTTATAATATGCTAAGTCCGCTGCTTTTGCGGCATCATTTAGCACTTCACCCCAGCCATTTAGGTCATACTGCATCGTCAATCCCAACACGCCTGTGGGGTTTGCGCAACCGAACTCTATCTGCGTAGATATATTATCTAGGTAAATCAGTTTTTCATCTGCTACGTAGTAAACACCATCTAAACACGAAAACTCAAGAATCTCTCTCCACACAGTAATATGAGGCTCCGAGGTCCATGCATAATAATTGATTTCTGCTCCACATTCATCTGCCCACTGTACATCATATCTTTGTATTGAAGGCATAGGCCAAGGACTTGACCAACCAAAATTATAATAGTCCTCTTCTATTTCAAGTAGTCCCTTTTTTACCAAATTGCTTTGTACCTTATCCGTGCTATGCTTCGCAATATAATATCCATCTCTTTCACAAAATGCAGTTGCCCAATCCGCCACAAACTGGTTTATTTTATAGTAATCAACTTTCTCTGAATAAATTTCGTCGGGGTCTTGTGCTTTTTCCTTAGGATTGGTTAAGAAACAAATTGCTAGAACTCCGCACAAAAGAATAGCTACCACTACTATCCAAAATTTCGGCTTTTTATAGTCTAACACCGACTTGATTCTAGTTTTAATGCCCACCTCACCAAAGGCAAGAGGATAAACCGCCATAGTCCTTTTGGTCATACTACAGGACAATAGCGTCTCAGAATATCCTTTTTTATCTGCCACTGACATTTCCTTGATTACGCGCTCATCACATGCAAACTCAATGTCCCTGCACAGCAAAATATATGCCAACCAAATTAGGGGATTGAACCAATATACTGAAAGAAGTAAAAATGCAATTGGCTTAACCATATGATCCTGATGCTTCAAATGCATATTCTCATGAGCAATAATATATTTTTGCTCATGCTCATTCAAATGAAATGGTACATAAATCCGAGGTCTAAAAACACCCAAAATAAAGGGCGATTTTACAAAATCAGATTGCCATATATTTTCCTGCATATGTACAGCAGTTCGTACTCTTCTTCTAAGTAAAATCATACTAATTGCTGCATAGAAAACCATTGCAAGTATTCCGCAAATCCAAGCTCCTGATATCACCGTAACAAAAATTGATTTCTGAGTTGTTCTACTTGTTACCTGAGACTGTACCTGCGTAAGCCCTACCATTACATCTTTTACTTGTCCAAAGTCGTCTACTGTTTCTTGAATGTTTGCCACATACTCCATATTAGGAGTATAAACAACCTCTGGATTTATCGGCTGTGCACTAGGTACTAGACTAAGTGCACTTTCTATGGAGAATGGCACAAGTAGCTTGATACCTACTAATAGCCATAAAAAACGATGAATGGATTTGGGTGCCTTACGCAAAATACCTCGCAAGAATACTATTGCTAAGACTAACCACCCTGTTGAAATGCTCATATTTAATAGTTTAATAAATATCGCTTCCATCTCTTATTCCTCCCCATATGAATCCAACATTTTACGAATCTCATGGACCTCATTTAATGATAAGCTTTTGCTTTTCGCAAATGCTGCTAAAAATGCTGGCACAGACCCTTCAAAGGTTTTTT
>JAVBUZ010000248.1:0-26044 GCA_031554725.1 Lachnospiraceae bacterium
TGCTGCTATTTCATTGTAACTTTTATTGCTGTTCAAATATGCCATAACAATTTCCTTCTTGGTTTGAAAAGAATATTTTGCCATAAAAAAACCGACCTCCCAATCGTTAGATTTTTGGTCTAACTTTTGGGGGTCGGTTCACAAGGAGAAATGAACGATAGTCTTTTTTTTATTTTATAGGAAAGCCCTTATTGATGTAATGCGTTATAGATTAATTTAAGGACATGGACGGAATCGAGCATATTGTAGTGAAAAGTCCATAAAATATTAGTGAAAAAATTGGCTAATATTACAAAACATTAAGTAAGGGGTACGAAATCTTCTTGCTATTGACAGTTTTTTGGTGTATAGTTGTGCACGATTACTTGAATTAGCTATTGAATAAGCGTTTGATGTAAAAATAGGTGCAAGAAGTATTAATATAGAAAGAAATAATTTTGAAAGTATAGGGGTAAAAGGATGGCAAAATACTTAGTTATTGTGGAATCACCTGCGAAGGTTAAAACCATAAAGAAATTTTTAGGACCAAATTATGAAGTTGCGGCTAGCAATGGTCACGTAAGAGATCTTCCTAAAAGCACTTTAGGTATAGATGTAGAAAACGATTATGAACCTAAATATATTACCATCAGAGGGAAGGGGGATATATTAGCGAATCTTCGTAAGGAAGTAAAAAAAGCAGAAAAAATCTATCTTGCAACTGACCCTGACCGTGAGGGAGAAGCTATATCTTGGCATTTGCTAAAGGCTTTAAAATTAGAAGATAAGAAAGTATATAGAATTGCATTTAACGAAATTACTAAAAATGCAGTAAAAGAATCCTTGAAAAATGCCAGAGAAATTGACATGGATTTAGTAAATGCACAGCAAACAAGACGTTGCCTTGATAGAATGGTAGGATATCGTATCTCACCAGTGCTTTGGGCAAAAGTAAAAAGAGGACTTAGTGCAGGGCGTGTACAGTCCGTAGCGCTTAGAATTATTGCTGATAGAGAAGATGAGATTAATGCTTTTATTCCAGAAGAATACTGGTCATTAAATGCAGTTTTTG
This sequence comes from Lachnospiraceae bacterium, assembly GCA_031554725.1. Lineage (GTDB taxonomy): Bacteria > Bacillota > Clostridia > Lachnospirales > Lachnospiraceae > JAVBUZ01. The sequence continues at coordinate 1,052 of JAVBUZ010000248.1, forward strand.
ATATCCCAAACGAAAAGAAACCAATAGTAGCAAAATATTATGGAACAAAAGAGGGAAAACAAAATATTGCATCTAAGGAAGAATTAGATGTTATTTTAGAACAACTAAAGAAGGTGAAATATTCTGTTTTAGATGTAAAGAAAGGGGAACGTACAAAAAAAGCGCCTCTTCCATTTACAACCTCAACGTTACAGCAAGAAGCCAGCAAAACATTAAACTTCTCTACTCAAAAAACCATGAGATTAGCACAGCAGTTATATGAAGGTGTTGAGATAAAGGGGGAAGGTACCATTGGTTTAATTACCTACTTACGTACCGATTCTACCAGAGTTTCGGCAGAAGCAGAAGCTTTTGCTCAGGAATATATTGAACAAAAGCATGGTAAAGAATATGCAGCAGGGGCGAGTGCAGATAAAAAAGCCAATCAAAAGATTCAAGATGCCCATGAAGCAATTCGTCCTACGCAAATTGAGCTAACACCTATTCAGATAAAGGACGAATTACCAAGAGACTTATTTAGACTATACCAGCTTATTTGGAAACGTTTTGTGGCAAGCCGTATGAATCCAGCAAAGTATGAAACGACATCTGTTAAAATAGGTGCTGGAGATCATATCTTTACCCTATCGGCATCGAAGATACTTTTTGATGGCTTCATGTGTATCTATACCCAGGAAGAAGAAAAAGAAGATGATGACGAAACTGTTTTAAGCAAAGAGCTTGATAAAAATACTACGCTCAAATTTAAAGAGTTTGATTCTAAGCAACACTTTACACAGCCACCAGCTCATTATACGGAGGCTTCTTTGGTACGTGCCCTAGAGGAATTGGGAATTGGTCGTCCTAGTACCTATGCACCTACAATTACAACAATTTTAGCAAGACGCTATATTGCCAAAGAAAATAGAAATTTATATATTACGGAGCTTGGCGAAGTGGTAAATAAAATGATGATGGAAGCCTTTCCTAGTATTGTGGATGTAAACTTTACTGCAACTATGGAAGCTCTTTTGGATGGAATCGGGGAAGGAACAGTTAACTGGAAAACAGTTATAGCGAATTTCTATCCTGATTTAGATGAAGCAGTACAGCGTGCAGAAAAAGAACTTGCAGAAGTAGAAATAAAAGATGAAGTATCAGAAGAGGTTTGCGATGTATGTGGACGTCAAATGGTAATCAAATACGGCCCTCACGGAAGATTCCTAGCATGTCCAGGTTTCCCGGACTGTAGAAATACAAAGCCTTATTTTGAAAAGATAGGGGTAAACTGTCCAAAGTGTGGAAAGGATATTGTGCTTAAAAAAACCAAAAAAGGAAGAAAGTATTATGGATGTATTGGAAATCCAGAATGCGATTTCATGGTTTGGCAAAAGCCAGTAGACAAGAAGTGTCCTAAATGTGGATCGGTTTTGTTGGAAAAGGGAAACAAATTGGCATGTAGTGACGAAGAGTGTGGATATACTACGGAAAAGTAAGTAGTAATACTAAATCTAGTGAATTGATAGAAAATATTATCTAGGTATAGCCTGTTGGAGAAATTTAATATAAATATTAAAAAATATAAAAAATTATCTGTATATTGGTTGAAATGTGATTTGGAGTATGCTAATATATTTATATTGGTGCATTATGTAAAGTGCACATGGGCTGGGGTAGTATTACTGTAAATGATTGGAGGAGCGTATTATGAGTAGTGTGCAGTTACTGGACAAAACTAGAAAAATTGGAAAGCTTTTGCATAACAATAATTCTAGCAAAGTAGTATTTAATGACATATGCAACGTTATGCGTGAGATACTAAATTCTCACATCCTTGTGGTTAGCCGAAAAGGAAAAGTGCTTGGTGTGGGTAAAGCGGAAGGCATGGATTCTATTAACGAACTTATTGATGAAAATATAGGTGGCTTTATAGACGGCATGTTAAACGAACGTTTACTTGGCGTACTTTCTACAAAGGAAAATGTGAACTTGGAAACTCTTGGCTTTGATAGTGCCAATGTTAAGAAATTCCAAGCGATAATTACACCGATAGAAATAGCAGGCGAACGTCTCGGTACCCTATTTATTTATAAATGTGATCAACAGTATGATATTGATGATATTATTTTATGTGAGTATGGAACCACAGTTGTAGGCTTGGAAATGCTTAGAGCGGTAAATGAAGAAAGCGCAGAGGAAAGCAGAAAGCTATCTGTTGTGAAGTCAGCTATCGGAACCTTATCCTTCTCAGAAATGGAAGCTATTACGCATATCTTTGACGAACTCAATGGAATGGAAGGCATTTTAGTTGCAAGCAAGATTGCAGATCGTGTTGGAATTACTCGTTCCGTTATTGTAAATGCATTACGTAAGTTTGAGAGTGCAGGTGTCATTGAATCGCGTTCATCTGGTATGAAGGGTACATATATTAAAGTTTTAAATGATGTAGTCTTTGAAGAAATAGAAGTGCTAAAGAAGCAAAGTCGTAAATAGTTACATATAGAATGGATTAGTGACAGTAAAAGGATTTATTGAATTTCAATAGGTCCTTTTTGTGTTATATAAAAAATTTCTTCAAAATACCATAAATGTCAAATACATACATTTTGTGCATGCGTTCAGCAAAAAACACAATATAAAGTGTTTTTTTTACAAAAAAATCTTGTGTTTTTTTATAAATAAATTATAATGTAATAAGGTAGGCATATCAGACCTATCAGATTGGAGCGACTATGATTAATACAAATGCATTTGATTATATTAATGTACTTGATAAAGCAGCAGATGCTTCATTTAAAAGAAATGATGCAATTGCGAATAACATTGCCAATGCGACAACACCAGGGTATAAACGCCAGGACGTTGCGTTTGAGTCTGAATTGAAAAAAGCATTAGGTAGACCTAAATATAGTAATGTGGATCAAAAGGTGGCGGCGATTAATACTTCGAAGTTAAAGGGAAAGCCATATATTGATTCTGCCAACCTATCCTATCGTTTGGATGGAAACAATGTAGATATTGAAAATGAAAACGTAATGCTAGTAGAAAATCAGATAAAGTATAATGGTTTATTGGATAGCATTAATCAGGAATTTAAAAATTTACAGATGGTAATGAAGTAGAGGAGGGGTAAAGTATGGGTATTTTTACATCATTTAATATTAATGCGTCAGGTATGACCGCTCAAAGATATCGTATGGATATTATTTCTCAAAACGTTGCCAATGCCAACACTACGAGAACAGAGGATGGCACACCTTATCGAAGAAAGGTGGTTACCTTTACCGAAAAGGAGACGGAATCCAATTTTGGCAGAGTATTAAATAAAGAAAAAAATAGCTACTCTGGCAAAGGTGTAAAGGTTAGTGCAGTAAACGAAGATACTTGGACCGATATGAACATGGTTTATGATCCTTCTCATCCAGATGCAGATGAAAACGGATATGTTACTTACCCCAATGTCAATATCGTAACAGAAATGACTAACTTAATTGATGCCAGTCGTGCTTACGAAGCAAATGCAACCGCATTTACGGCAAGTAAAGCAATGGCACTTAAGGGATTGGAAATCGGCAAATAAGCAATTTTTAAATACGGAGGCATAAGATGGATATTTCAGCATTATCGTCACTCACCTCATTGGGTGGAGTTGGCCAAACAGGCTCTCTGACAAGTACAAGCTTATTGTCAGATAGTATAAAAACAGATGGAACTATGTTTGAATCTTTTTTAGATACAGCAGTGTCTAATATAAAGACAACCAATGCATATCTTTCAGATTATGAGAATGAAGAAATTAAATGGGCATTAGGAGAATCAGAAAATACTCATGATTTAACGATTGCGTTACAGAAGGCATCTACTGCATTGCAATATACAGTTGCAATTAGAGACAAGGTTTTAGATGCATATAAAGAACTAATGAATATTCAGATTTAAGTATTGTTTTAATACGTAAGGAGAAGGAACATGCAAGAGAAGGCAAAAGAGATCTTAAATAAGGTCCTGGAGTGGTGGAATAAATTCGCACCCAAGCAGAAAACAATTATTATTGGTATCGCAGCGGGGGTTGTGTTTACTTTTGCTATATTTATGTATGTTTTTACCAAGCCACAGTATGTTGTTTGGAGAACCTGTTCAACCACAACGGAAGCATCAGAGGTAAAAGAAATTCTAGATGCTGCATCCATAGACAATACCATTTCAGATACTGCCTTAGTAATTCGGGTTAGAACTACTCAGGTTTCGGCAGCGGAGCTAGCAGTTGCAGCTGCAGGTTATGCACCGGATGAATGGGGAATTGATAAGGTTACGAGTGGTGGATTATCAAAAACAGAAGCGGATAAACAAAGAGAGTATGTAGTATATCTAGAAAAGAGGCTAGAAAGATGCTTTGAGACCCAGGCAGCCGTAAAAAGAGCGGATGTAATCCTAGATATGCCACAGGAAACTGGAACACTTATTTCTAACAAAAAAAGCTCTTCGGCATCCATAACCTTAACACTTGTGGATTCCTTTTCGTCCGAACAGGCAGCAACAATTGCTAGAGCAGCTGCTACCGCACTAGGAAATAAGGATACTTCAAATATTATTATTGTCGATACCAATGCCAATCTTCTTTTTTCAGGAGGAGAAGAGAATTCCATAACTGGCGCGGCGAATTCTTTATTGCAGCTACAGACACAAGCAGAAGCACTTACAGCCACCAAGGTTAAGGGAGTTCTTGTAGGTACGACACAGCTCTTTGATATGGTAGAAATATCTAGCAGACTAGATATGGATTATTCTTACTATGAAAAAACATACCATGAGTACCTAGCGGCAGAAGGCCATGATCAAGGACTTTTATCTCATGAAGAAATATCCGAAGCTGAAAATACCAGTGGTGTAGGTGGAACACCAGGAACAGACTCCAATAATGAGACGGGCTATTTACTCCAAAATGGTGAAAATACATCCTCTTCACAGTCGGATATTGTACGTGATTATTTGCCTAGTGAAAATATTGAAAAGATAATTACTAATCCAGGAGTATTTAATTATAAAAACTCTACAATAGCCATATCTACCATAACTTATAACGTCATAAGAGAGCAGGATGCCAAAAACCAAGGGCTTCTTGACGGAATTACATGGGAAGAATACAAAAGCTTAAATAGAGCGGGAAAAGTGGTTGATGTACCAGAAAGTGTTTATGAGCTGGTTTCTAAAGCGACACTTATTCCGGTAGATAATATTGCCATTGTTGCCAAGGAAGAAAATCGTTTTGTAGATGCAGAAGGACTTAATGTGAATGCAACAGACGTTCTTTCAATTGTGTTAATTGTGGTAATTTTGGCAATCTTAGCGGTCGTTGTACTACGTACTATGACACTTAGAAGAGAAGTTAACGAAGAAGAAGAGCTTTCCGTTGAGACTTTATTGCAATCAACACCTGAGACAGAAATAGAGGATATCGAGGTTGAGACTAAGTCTGAGACGAGAAAGATGATAGAGAAGTTTGTAGACGACAATCCAGAGGCGGCAGCCAAATTACTGCGCAACTGGTTAAATGAAGAATGGGGGTAATCCGTTTTGGCTAGATTTGAAGAAAAGATTAACGGATTGCAAAAGGCTGCAATCTTACTAATTGCATTAGGACCAGAGCGCTCAGCAGGTGTATTCAAGCATTTAAAGGAAGAAGAAATTGAAGAACTAACACTTGAAATTGCTAATACTAGAAGCATCACTCCCAAGATTAAAGATGATGTAATCAATGAATTTTATGAAGTATGTCTTGCGCAGCAGTATATTGCGGAAGGCGGTATTTCTTATGCGAAAGAACTATTAGAGCATGCGCTCGGTAATGATAAAGCAATTGAAGTTATTAGTAAGCTTACTGCCTCATTACAGGTTAAACCTTTTGAGTTTGTTAGGAAGACAGATGCTGCTCAGCTTTTAAACTTTATACAGGACGAGCATCCGCAGACGATTGCTCTTATTTTATCCTATTTGTCACCGGCTCAGGCAGCTATGATTGTTTCGGCACTGCCTCCTGATAGACAGGCAGATGTTGCCAAGAGAATTGCAGTAATGGATAGAACGAGTCCAGATGTTATTAAAGAAGTAGAAAAGGTATTAGAATCAAAACTAGCTTCTTTGGTAAATCAAGATTACACAATTATCGGTGGTGTCGATGCGGTTGTTGAAATTTTGAATACAGTAGACCGTGGAACAGAAAAACATATTATGGAGACTTTGGAAATCGAAGAGCCAGAACTTGCAGACGAAATCAGAAAGAAAATGTTTGTATTCGAAGATATCTTGCTATTGGATGATAGAGCAATTCAGAGAGTTCTACGAGATGTGGATAACAATGATCTCGCGATTGCACTTAAGAGCACCAATGAACAGGTTCAGAGTGCAATCTTTAATAACCTATCAAAACGTTTGGCGGTTATGATAAAGGAAGATATGGAATTCATGGGGCCTGTACGTATGAAGGATGTTGAAGAAGCACAGCAGAAGATTGTTAATATTATTAGGAAATTAGAAGATGCAGGTGAAATCGTTATTTCTAGAGGTGGAGGTGACGAAATCATTGTCTAGTAATTTGCTTAAAAGAGGCTATACCGTTGTAAAAAGCGAAGAAAAGCGAGTGATTGATACCAATGAACTAATTGCTCGAAAGCTAGAGAGACTAAGAGCCGTTAATAATACAAGAAATGAGGCTTCGGAAGAAGGCTTTACAAGTGGTATTTCGGCTACAGAAATAGATGTATTATTCGATGAAGAAAATCCCGAGGAAGAAGCCTTCATAGAAGGGTTCGCAGAAGCTGTTCCCGTATATGAGGGACCTTCGCCAGAAGAATTAATTGCACAGGCAGGGGAAGAAATTGCTCAAATGAAACAAGCAGCAGCTCGAGAGCTTGAGGCAGAAAAGCAAAGAGTCTTAAATGAAGCGAAGGAACGTGGCTATAAAGAAGGCTATGATGCGTCTATGCAAGAGCTTGGCAGGATGCAGCAAGAGTTAGAAGCAGAAAAAGTAAGACTTGAGGCTTGGGTAGAAGAGCAAATTGATGAGCTAGAGCCTAGATTTATTGAAACTATAACAGGAATATATGAACATGTTTTTCGTGTGGATTTAAAAAGTTATCGGGAAATACTTGTTTTTTTGATAACAGAAACCCTTCGAAAGATAGATGGCACTAGAGACTTCATTGTTCATGTATCAAAAGATGACTATCCTTATGTAGGTATGCAAAAGAAACAGATTTTAGCTGCGGCAGGAACTGCGAATGCAACCATCGAGATTATTGAGGATGTGGTGCTTTCTAAAAATGAATGCTTAATAGAAACTAGCGGTGGTATTTTTGACTGTGGGTTAGATACACAGCTTACTGAGTTGAAAAAGAAATTAACATTATTGTCCTATGAACGTGCAGCACAAAATAATGAATTTTAGGTGAGTCTATTGAAGAAAGTAACAGTTGATTTTTTGAAATATACTAAAATTGCAGATAGAACCTTTTGCCGTAAGATGGGAAAAGTAGTCAATGTGGTTGGACTTACCATTGAATCAGCAGGACCAGATGCTAAATTAGGTGATGTATGTCAGATTTTTCCGGATGCAGAAGGCAGCAAATCCATTATGGCAGAGGTGGTAGGATTTAAAGATAAAAAGACCCTGCTTATGCCTTATGAATTAGTAGAAGGAATTGGTCTAGGCTGTATTGTACAAAATACAGAAAATGCTTTGACAGTAGAAATCAGTGACAATATGCTGGGAAGATGTTTGGATGGACTTGGAAGACCAACAGATGGCAGTATACTTCCTAAAGGAAGGGCATGTTCTGTAGAAGCTATGCCACCGGACCCGATGAGCAGAGCGATTATTGATGAAGTTCTACCCCTTGGAGTAAAGGCAGTAGATGGTTTGATTACAGTTGGTAAAGGACAAAGATTAGGTATTTTTGCAGGCTCAGGTGTTGGTAAATCCACGCTAATGGGTATGTTTGCAAGAAATACCAAAGCAGATATTAATGTTATTGCACTGATTGGAGAACGTGGCCGAGAAGTAAAAGAGTTTATTGAAAGAGATTTAGGTGAGGAAGGTATGAGACGTTCGGTTGTAGTAATTGCAACCTCGGACAAGCCGGCCCTTGAACGTAGTAAGGCAGCAAAAACAGCGACAGCTATTGCGGAATATTTTAGGGATCAGGGGAAAGATGTCCTATTAATGATGGACTCCCTGACTCGTTTTTGTATGGCACAAAGAGAAATTGGGCTTGCCAGCGGAGAGCCACCAGTAACAAGGGGCTATCCACCAAGTATTTACTCAGAATTACCAAAGCTTTTAGAACGAGCAGGACGTTCTGAAAAAGGATCCATAACGGGACTATATACGGTTTTAGTAGACGGCGATGACTTTAATGAGCCGATAACAGATACTGCAAGAAGTATTTTGGATGGGCATATTATGCTTAGTCGTAAGCTGGGACATAAAAATCATTACCCTGCTATTGATGTTTTACAGAGTATCTCTAGATGTATGAGTCAGATTGCAACTAGAGAGCATAAACAATTAGCGGGAAAGCTTAAAAATGTTTTGGCTACCTACAATGAGGCTGAGGATTTAATCAATATAGGTGCTTATAAGCAGGGAAGTAATCCTAATATTGACTATGCTATTAGCAAGAATGATGGTGTAGACGAATTTTTATGTCAGGATGTGGAAGAAAAAATTGATTTTGAAGAAACACTTCAAAGGTTGAAAGCACTATTTGAGGGATAAAAACCATGGCAAGATTTCGTTATAGAATGCAGAGTATATTGAATATTAAGCTGAAAATGGAAACCCAGGCGAAGCAGGAATTTGCAGTAGCTCAGATAGCACTTGAACGTGAAGAGGAAAAATGCCGAGTGCTGGAAGCGAGAAAGCTTACGTATGAAGTAGAGGCAAAAAAGCTACTTTCTGGTGGCTTAAATGTTCAGGATATTATTGCGAATAAGCAAGCTCTTATTCGAATGGATGAATATATAAAAGAGCAGAAGCTGCAAATAAAATTAGCTGAAAAGCAAGTAGAACAGGCAAGACTTAGACTGCAAGAGGTTATGCAGGAAAGAAAAACTCATGAAACATTAAAAGATAAAGCGTTTGAAGAGTTCTTACTAGAAGAAAAAAGGCTTGAAAGTAAAGAAATTGACGAGTTAACAAGCTACACATATGGACTTAAGGTAGGTGAATAATAATGGCAAGAGAAAACGATCCACAACAGGCGGAACGTAAGAAAATACAGGAACAGAAGAAAAAACTAAAAAGCGAAGAGCAGAAACATAAAAAAGAAGCAAAGAAACGCGCTAAGGAAATAGCGGCGCAAGAAGCAGTCTTAGCAGAAGACGAAGAGTCTAACGGAATTTTCACTTTTTTAGCAACCATTGCAATTGTTGCTGTTTGGCTTGGTATCATATGCATTATTATTAAACTGGATGTTGGTGGCTTCGGTTCGAATGTGCTAAGACCTATTTTAAAAGATGTACCAGTGGTAAATATGATATTACCAGCTACAAAAAGCGCCTCTGTTGATGAAGAAGACTATGGTGGTTATACATCCTTGTCTGAAGCGGTAGATAAAATAAAAATTCTAGAGCAACAGTTAGATCAAGCTCAAGGAAGTATTCTTTCTAAGGATGAAACAATTGCAGAACTAAAGGCAACTAATGTTAGATTGCAAGAATTTGAATCAAGACAAGTGGAGTTTCAACGTATAAAAACTGAATTTTATGAAGAAGTAATCTATGCGGAAAAGGGGCCGGGTGCAGAAGAATACAGAAAGTATTTTGAAAGCATGGATCCTACGACAGCGGAGTATTTATATAAACAAGTAGTAAAGCAGTTAGAAGAGAGCAAAGAGATTCAAGATTATGCTTCTGCCTACTCACAAATGAAGCCAAAACAAGCGGCGGCAATTTTTGAAAATATGACAGAGCAATTGAATTTGGCGGCGAGAATTCTTAAAACCATGAATGCAGAAGCAAGAGGTAAGATTTTAGGGGCAATGGATCCTGCAATAGCAGCAAAATTAACAAAAATTATGGATCCTGAGTCTTAACTAAAAGTAGTTTTTGTCCGATATAAGTATTAATCATAAGTGCCATTGGCCTTTTGATAGATTTGAACCTTGAAAACTAAAGAGAGGAGGAATGTGAATGACAAGCGCACCTATTACAAGCGAAGTCGGAAATCTATTTATGGGAATGACGACGCAAAATGTAAAGGACAGTTCAAAAGCGAATGCGGGTTTTTCGGATATGCTTAAAAAGCAAACATCAAAAAGTGAGCTAAGTAAAGATGACGCCGTAAATACATCTTCGCCAAGAACAAAGTTTGAAAGAAGTGGTAAGACAGTAAAGGAACAGGAACAGCTTCAATCAAAGAAAAGCAGGACGTCAGAGAGTGATGAAGAAAAGGCTCTGAAAGTAGCAGAAGAGCTAGCAGGTCAGTTGATTACTCAGGTTGCGAATCAGTTAGGTCTATCAGTAGAAGAAGTGGAAAGCCTTATGCAGGAAATGGATATGACACAAATGGATATTTTGGATGCTGAAAATCTGACACAACTGTTAGTTAGTGCAAGCGGAGAAAAAGATGTGTTATCTCTTGTGACCAACGAAGAGTTATATGCGACCATGAAAGAACTAAATGGTATGCTGGAAGACGGACTGCAAGAAATTGCAAGCCTGATTGATGAAAGTGGAGAGGACTTTAAAGCTTGGATGTCATCAAAACTACAAGAACAGGATAAAGTTCCTACAGCGGGTCTGGAATTTACAGAAGGTAAAGACTTAGAAATTTTTGAAGCAGTTGAAATTCCTGATGAGCCACAAACGAAAAATGAAACACAAGGCATCAAAGAAGAAGCTAGCACAAAGGAATCTTTAGTTGATGTGGAAACGGTGCAAGTAGAAAGTAGCCAAGGCAAGCAGTCATCACAAAGTAAAGCTGGTAGCGAAAGTAAAAATGAAGGAGGAAATAATTTCTTCCAACAGAACTTTTTAAACCAAATTCAAAATGAGAATGTACAAGGCGCAGAAAGCACAGCGTATTTTAGTCCAGAGACAAGAGAAATTATGAATCAAATTATGGATTTCATGAAAGTTCAAGTTGACGGAGAGCTATCTCAATTGGAAATGCAATTACACCCAGAAAGCTTGGGAAGCTTAAACATTCAGCTGACATCAAAAGAAGGCGTGGTTACGGCTCAGTTTACAGCACAAAATGATGCGGTAAAAGCAGCCATAGAAAGCCAGATGATTCAGCTAAAGGAAACCTTTGAACAGCAAGGTGTAAAAGTGGAAGCGATTGAGGTTATGGTTGAAAGCCATGCATTTGAGAGAAACTTAGACCAGGGTAGTGGGCAAAGCTCCCAGAGCCAGCAAAATCGAGTGCCAAAACCAAAGATGAGAAGACTTAATCTTGAAGAGTTAGATTTGTTAACAGAAGATATGTCTCAGGAAGAACAGATGGCGGCAGAAATCATGGAGCAAAATGGTAACACGGTAGATTACATGGCTTAGCATAAAAGATGCAAGCAGAAAGGAGAAAAATGAGTTTAATAGCACAAGTACAAGATGGTAAAATAGTAGAAACAACTTCACAGAGTTCTTTATCTTCGACATCATCTACAGGAAATAGTAGCATGAGCAAAGAAGCCTTTTTACAATTACTAGTGGCACAGATGAAATACCAAGATCCGCTAGAACCAACCTCCAATACAGAATACATATCTCAGTACGCACAGTTCTCACAGGTAGAAAGCTTACAAAATATGAGTGCCAATATGGACTTACAAAGAGCATCGTCACTTGTTGGACAAGAAGTGTATGTTAAGTCAACAAATTCAAAAGGCGAAACAACTTTACTACAAGGCAAGGTTGAATATGTTGTTTATGAAAATGGAAAGCCATACTTAGCAATTAATGAATCGTTATATTCTCTAGATGATCTTTACACAGTAACAGATAAGGATTATTTAAATGCTTATGAAAAAGCAACAGATTGGGTAACTAAATTAACAAAATTGCCTAATGTAAATTCAATTGGTATTGCAACAGACGGCGAAACGATTGATGAGTTGAAAACGATTTATGATGGAATGAATGATTATGAAAAGACTTTCGTGGCAAAAGAAAAAGTAGAAGTGTTAGGAAAATACGTAGATAAACTAGCTGAACTTAGAAAGATTGCTGAAAACCAAAGCAGCGGCGGCGACGGTGATGAAAGTTAATTAATTATTCAAAGGAGATGAATTTATGAGATTGCAAAATACAAATTTTCTCTCCATTGAACAACTTCAAGATCAGTACCTAAACCAAACAAAGAAAATTGATAATTCAAAAGATACGTCAGGCATTTCATTTGGTGAAATTTTAAAAGCAAAAACAGCTTCGGAAGCGACAGGCAGTAGCAGTACCTTAAAATTTTCCAAGCATGCGGCAAGCAGGCTAATTGATAGAAACATTGAACTGACGGACAATCAGATTGAGCGTTTGAGTGATGGTACCAAGAAGGCAGGAGAGAAGGGAATACAAGAATCATTGGTGATTGTAGACCAATTAGCATTTATTGTGAATATTCCCAACAACACAGTTATTACTGCAATGGATCAGATGGAAAGCAATGAAAATATATTTACCAACATAGACGGAGCGGTCATTATTTAGCCGGACCTAAAGGAGGCTTATATTTCCCGACTGACAGAAGGAAATAAAGGTTTCGCCTAGTTGGAGAAAAAATAGGAGGTCACTCATTATGATGAGATCACTTTTTTCTGGTGTATCAGGACTTAAAACACATCAGACAAGAATGGACGTTATTGGTAACAATATCGCCAACGTTAATACAACAGCTTATAAAGCAAGTTCCATGGTATTTAGTGAATTAATTAGTCAGACAACACAGAATGCATCTGGACCAAATGCAGCAACTGGTACCGGCGGTACCAATGCAAGACAGATAGGTCTTGGTGTTAAAACTGGTGCGATTAATACCAATATAACAACACAGGGTGCCAGTCAATCAACAGGAAACCCTTTTGATATTATGATTAGTGGTAGTGCATTTTTCGTAGTAAGCAATGGTGGTGAAAACTTCTTTACTAGAGACGGTTCCTTTTATGTAGATGGTGCAGGAAACTTAGCAATGACAAGCACCGGTTATAATGTAATGGGCTGGGGTGTGGATGAAGAAACTATGACCATTAAACAGGATACCGTTGCGGCACTTCGTATCATGAATGCAGCGAACATGACATATCCGCCAGAAGCAACCTCAAAAGCATATGTTGCTGGTATTATTGATAAAAACAATACGGATGTAACAAGCTCTTCTGGTAAATCAATTAACTTGAATTTTTATGATGAATTAGGTTATACCTATACAGCAAGATTAGTAATCAGACAGTCCACAGATACTAGCCAATACAGCGTAGAAGTAGAAAAAATACTTGATTCTTTAGGAAATGAGCTAGATATTTCGGGTGTTGCCCTTGGAAATATGGGAACTACACAGAATACCAATCGCTCTGTTGCCCTAGATACCAGTGCATACAAATGGGATGGTACTGTTCTAAAAACAACCTCAGATCCACAAACGACAGTAGCGGATTTGCAAAATATTTTTGAAGCCAATGGCGACTTGAAAATTAATAGTACCGATGCTGCAACAGTTAAATCTGCAACAGAGGCAATGTCAGCTTTAGCAAAGGCTTATGGATATGAAGGCTCAGAAGATGAATTTTTTGGACTTCAAAAAACCATAACAGCAGGTGAAAACGATAAGTTTACAACTGGAAATTATTCTGTTGCAACCATGTTCTATAATTTCTTTAAACCTTCAACCACAGCACCAACCTTTGGTGAAGGTGCAAACGCAACAAGTGAATCCATTGAAAGCTTTAACACGGATATTCGTACCTTTGATGGTATTATCTTAAACTATGACTCTGGAAAAGGTTACTTTAAAGGTATTGGCGATGCAAATAGCACAACAACATCAGCAACCTTAAATCTATCTGTTTTAGGCGCGAATTTCTCTGATATCAGCATTGATTTTTCGGAAAGCTCTATGTTCAGTAACAGTGGCTCTTGTACAGTTGCAGCAACAGCGGGCGATACCGCGGGCTTAGGCATGGGACGTAAATTAGGTGATATGAGTGGTATAGCAATTCAGAGTAATGGTATGATTTATGCTTCTTACGACAATGGTATGACCAAGCTTCTTGGACAAATTGCAGTAGCTGAATTTGCTAATGCATCTGGCCTTGAAAAGCAAGGAGATAACTTATACTCGGCAACCTTAAACTCAGGAACCTTTGATGGAATTGGTGTGGATATTACACTTAGTGGTGGAAAAATGTCTACAGGTCAGCTAGAAATGAGTAACGTTGACTTATCAGCGGAATTTACAGAGATGATAACTACGCAGCGTGGTTTCCAGGCAAATAGCCGTATTATCACAGTATCTGATACTCTTTTAGAAGAATTGACGAATTTAAAGAGATAATAACACAAATTTCAAGGGGTCAAGTGGCGTTTATGCTGCCTGACCCCTTAAATGCATAAAGGGAAAGAGGGAAAAAAGATGATAGAAGTAACTAAAATTAATGGGCAGAAAATATTGGTAAATTCAGATTTAATCGAAATTGTCGAGGAAACTCCAGATACCATTTTAAACCTCACCACAGGCAGAAAAATTATTGTAAAAGAAAGTAGACAAGAAGTGAAAAATTTAGTAAAATTGTATCGAAAGGATATTTTTGCAGATTAATTTAGAAAATTGCAGAATGCAGGGTGATTTTTGTGGATATAGCATCGATATTAGGGTTAATTATATGCTTTGGCATGCTAGTATATGGAATCATCGACAGCGGTGGCATTGGTTCTGTTGGCAGTTATATCGATACCGCATCAATGCTGATTACATTTGGTGGATCATTCGCCGCCATTTTAGCGTCCTATTCTTTGGCAGATTTCATTGGTGGACTTAAGAGCTTTACCTTGGTTTTAAAAGCACCAGCAAGCAATACAGCAGAAATGATACAAAAAATAATAGACTTATCCAACGTAGCTAGAAAAGAAGGACTCTTGTCCTTGGAAGAAGCAACCGGTGATTTGGATGAGCCTTTTTTAAAAAAGGGAATACTACTTATCGTTGATGGTACAGATCCAGAGCTTGTTCGTGGAATTATGGAAACAGAGCTGATTAGTATCGAAGGAAGACATAAAGATAGAATTGGATTTTGGGAAGCGTTAGGTGCCATGGGACCAGCTTGGGGTATGATTGGTACCCTTGTTGGTTTGGTTAATATGTTAAATAACATGGATGATGCAGCAGCCATTGGCCCATCTATGGCGACAGCGCTTATTACAACCTTATATGGTTCTCTTTTAGCGAACTGGATATGTGCACCAGTTGCTAACAAGTTAAAAGCAAATAACGGTGTGGAAATGATGATGAAGGAAATTATGATAGAGGGACTATTATCTATTCAGGCAGGTGAAAACCCTCGTGTCATTGAAGAAAAGCTAAAATCTTTCCTAGCACCTAAGGATAGAACTTCTGCAGAGGATGTAGGAGGTGAAGAGTAAATGGCAAAAAGGAAGGAAGATACGCCGGCACCTGGTTCACCAGCGTGGATGGCAACCTTCGGCGATTTAATGAACCTTTTGCTTTGCTTCTTCGTATTGCTGTTTTCCATGTCCACTATTAGTGAGGAAAAGCTAAAGGAAGTAGCCGCAGCTATGAGTCAAACTTTTAGTATTTGGCAAAGCGGTGCAACTGCTATTGGAGAGGGTATACTGATTAGCAATGGCGTTAGTCAGTTAAATGAGCTTAGTGAGTATATTAACAGCACTGGTAAAAATGCAGATAGTGAAATAGATTCAGAAGAGTATAATGAATACGAAAAAATGGCATCAAAGTTAGAAGAGGCTCAGCTTGCCAAGTCGGAAGCTTTGGCAGAAAAGGTAAATGAAGCTGTTGAAGAAAGTGATATGCAAGATGAGATTAGAGTTGAATTTACCTCACAGTATGTTCAGCTAACCTTAAAGGGAGCCATATTATTTGATTCTGGTCAGGTGGCGCTTAAAAAAGAGGCGATACCGATTATTGATAAGGTTGGTATTATACTAGAAAGATATGCCCAAGGAATCATTGAAATTGAAGGACATACGGATAATGTGCCAATTAGTGGCGGGAAATATGCCAATAACAATGAACTAAGCAGTGCACGTGCGTTATCGGTTTTTGATTATCTTATGTCTACAACAAGCTTGGATCCAGCAGTGGTGAAACATTCAGGTCGAGGAGAATACGTACCGATTGCGGACAATACACTTGAGTCTGGAAGAGCAAAAAATCGAAGAGTAGAAATAAGAATATATCATTCCAAGAATGCATATTAAAGGAGCAAAGAATGAAAAAGAACTTGTTATCGGTGCTAATACTGGCACTATTGATAGTCAATATTGTTATGACAGCAATCATGATGTTTAGTGTTACAGGTGCCATGAAGAGCACTTCGAAGTTGGTAGGGAAGATAGCCACAGTGTTAGATATCGAGTTGGCAATAGATCAAAGTAATGAGGCAGTATCCATCGAAAATGTAGAACCATATACGATTGGTGATACTATGACCATACCATTTAAAGATGGCGAGGATGGGAAATCTCATTATTTGCAGGCTAGCCTTATTGTTTACATGAATAAAAAGCATGATGATTATGCGAAGTATGGTGTAGCAACCGATTTGGCGGCAAAAGAAGATATGATAAAGAGTGAAATCATTTCCGTAATAAATAGTCATACTATAGACGAGTTTAAAACGGATTCGGAAGGAATTTATGCAGAGATAACAGCAAATTTGCAGAAGATGTATAATTCCAAATTTATTTATAGAGTGGCTTGCGTTGATGTTAAATATCAGTAGCCTCTGAAAGAAATAAAAAAGGGAGGTGACTTTTATGGGCGACGTATTGTCCCAAAACGAGATAGATAACCTGCTAGCAGCGCTATCGGCGGGCGAGCTGGACATGGATCAAATCCAGGATGCATCAGAAAAGCAGGTTAAATACTATGATTTTAAACGCCCAGCAAAGTTCTCCAAAGAACATTTAAGAACCTTGGAAATTATTTTTGAACATTATGGAAGATTGGTTTCAACCAACCTACCTGTTTACTTACGTAAAAATGTACAAGTAAGTGTAGCGAGTTCGGAAACAGTTGCTTTCTCGGAATTTACCAATGCATTATCTAACCCGGTTATTTTGGGCATTGTGAATTTTTCGCCTCTTCCAGGTAATATAATTATAGAGCTAGCAACAAATTTAGGCTATGCGATGGTTGATCGTATGCTCGGTGGACCAGGAGTGCCATTAGAAAAGAACCGAGAGTTTTCCGAGATAGAGATGACCATTATTGAAAAAATTATCGTTGTATGTATGCAACTAATGCGTGAGCCTTGGAAAAATGTTTTAGATATTAGCCCTTATATTGACCGTGTGGAAACGAATTCACAGTTTGCACAGATTATCGCTCCTAATGACATGATAGCGATTGTTACTATGAACATGAAGATTGGAGATGTTGAAGGGTTTATGAATATATGTCTTCCATACTTTACACTTGAAGATATTATGGATAGACTGAATACAAAGTATTGGTATGCAAATATGCAAGAGTCACATGACGAAAGCTATGAGGAACACATAGGCTCCCTAATCAAGAGAGTTGATATACCAATTAAAGCGGTACTTGGAAAAAACAAAATTTCAGTAAGCGATTTTGTGGGTCTTCAAGTAGGTGATGTTATAAGGTTGGACTCTCATGTTGAAAACGAGTTAGATGTATACGTGGGAAATATAAAAAAGTTTACTGCCATGCCTGGCGCAAGCAAAGATCGTTATGCTGTCCGGGTAACAACAGTACTTAGAGAGGGAGCATAAAGCATGGATGGAAATGGAATGTTATCCCAAGATGAAATCAATGCCCTATTAAGCGGCATGGATTTATCGGATCCAATGGGAAGTTCTGCATCGGAAATAGATCAAACGCCGCCAAATGCGAGCGAAATAGAAGTGCTTTCAGAGGTTGAAAAAGATGCGGTCGGTGAGATTGGCAATATAAGTATGGGCTCATCAGCAACTACGTTATATTCCTTAGTTAACAGAAAGGTAAATATAACAACACCCATTGTTACATTAGCAACATGGGATAGTATACTTGAAATGTATGAGAAGCCGTGCGTATTTATTCAAATACATTATACCGCAGGGTTAGATGGCTCCAATATTTTGGTTCTGAAAGAGCATGACGTTAAGGTTATTACGGATTTAATGATGGGTGGAGATGGAACTAACACCGATGGAGAACTAGGTGAGCTACATTTAAGTGCAATCTCTGAGGCGATGAACCAAATGATGGGTTCAGCGGCAACCTCACTTTCAACAATGTTAGGAAACATGATTGATATTAGTCCTCCGGACGCAAGTCTAATTGATTTAACAGAGTTTCGGTCTGGGTCAGAACTTGCTGATTTCCTGGGAGGCACCTTCGTAAAGATAGCTTTCCGTATGCAGATAGATGAGATGGTTGATAGTACAATAATGCAATTATACCCCATTGATTTTGCTAAGAGGTTGGTAAGTACATTTGTAAATACACAGCCAGAGAAGGAACCTGAACCAGTGCCAGTATCTGCAGCGGCGCCAGCACCAGAACCTTGGGCAGCATCTCCTCAAATGGAAACGCCACAAATGAGCATGCCTCAGATGGGTATGCCACAGATGGGAATGCCTCAGATGGGTATGCCACAAATGAGTATGCCTCAGATGGGTATGGGAATGCCTCAAATGAGTATGCCTCAGATGGGTATGGGAATGCCTCAGATGATGAATATGCAACCTAATGTGAATATTCAGCCAGCCCAGTTCCAAAGCTTTTCCGGTGACGGCATGGGCAATGTGGGGCAGGAAAACATTAATCTGATTATGGATGTACCATTAGAGGTTACTGTTGAATTGGGAAGAACCGTGAAATCCATTGCGGATATTCTGGATTTTGCACCAGGAACGATTATTGAACTTGACCGCATTGCCGGTGAACCTATAGATGTACTTGTTAATGGTAAATATGTGGCAAAAGGTGAAGTTGTTGTTATTGAAGAAAGTTTTGGCGTTAGGGTAACAGAAATTATAAAATAATGAGAAAGCAAGGAGTGAACCAAAAATGGCAAAAAATATTTTGATTTGTGATGATGCAGCTTTTATGAGAATGATGATTAAAGATATCTTGACTAAAAATGGCTATAATGTAGTAGGAGAAGCAGAAAATGGTCAAAAAGGCGTTGAAAGATACAACGAATTAAAACCAGATTTGGTATTAATGGATATAACAATGCCTGAAATGGATGGTATTGAAGCACTTAAAAAGATTAAAGCGGGTGATCCCAGTGCGCTTGTTATTATGTGTTCTGCAATGGGACAGCAAGCCATGGTTATCGAATCAATTCAAGCTGGTGCAAAAGACTTTATTGTTAAGCCTTTCCAGGCAGATAGAGTATTAGAAGCGGTTAAGAAGGTAATTGGATAATGATGTTAAGTGTTATGGAAAGCGCAAATAGTACGGCGCAGTTTATTTCCGTACTTCTTATATTTATTTTTGTATTAGCATTGACACTTTTTTCTACAAGATGGATAGCAAAGATACAAAGCGCACAAAATACGAATAAAAACATTAACATAATTGAAACATGCCGTATTGCTAGTAACAAATATATACAAGTAGTGAAAATCGGTAATACTTATATGGCAATAGCTATAGGCAAAGACAACGTTACGATGTTAACAGAAATTTCGGAAGAAGAATTAGAATTGAATGTGGAACCCAATGGATCTTCTTTTGATTTTAAGGATTTTTTAGAAAAAGCAAAGAAATTAAATTCTGGTAAAAAAAATTGACCGAAGAAAGCGTAACAATAGTGAAAAAGAAAAAGAGTTTTTTTTCGATTAACAAGATGATACGAACAATATGCCTGCTGATTACGGTAGGCATATTGTGTATTTCAACCCAAATAGGCGTAGCAGCTTCAGAGTTTAATACGGGTGAGCCAAGAACAGTAATCAACGAGCCAGGTTCAAGTACGAAGCCTGAAGATTTAAATGAAATAAATATTTCGAACGCCTTATCCGTTACTGTTAATAATGGAAATGGTCAGCTTAATAGCTCGCTAAGGATTTTACTTACATTAACGCTAATTGCGCTGGCGCCAACACTAATTATATGTCTGACTTGTTTTACAAGAATTATTATTGTTCTTCATTTTACAAGATCGGCACTAAATACGCAGACAGCTCCACCGAACCAAATTTTGATAGGATTGGCATTATTTTTAACTTTCTTTATAATGCAACCTACGATAACATTGATATATGACACTGCGATTGTTCCTTATGAAAGTGGTGAGATTGATCAGGACGAAGCATTAGAGCTGGCGATAGACCCAATGCGAACCTTTATGTTTAGCAACACAAAGATTAAGGATGTGGCGTTGTTTATGGATATCGCAGGATTAGAATGGGATGGAAGCTTAGAGGCGATTCCAACCTCAGTTCTTATCCCCAGTTTTATGATAAGTGAGCTGAGAGCTGGATTTTTAATGGGATTTATTATTTATATTCCATTTATTGTTATTGATATGGTTGTGGCATCTACTCTTATGAGTATGGGTATGATGATGCTACCACCGACTACAATATCCATGCCGTTTAAGATATTGCTTTTTGTTTTAGCAGACGGTTGGAGCTTATTAATTGGAGTTGTTGTTAGAACTATAAATGTTTAGTGGGAAAGGAGTGGTAAGTGATGCTAGATACAGTAACAGAAATATCAAATAGTGCCTTGTATCTAATTATAAAAGTCTCACTCCCGGTACTGTTAGTTTCGCTAATCATAGGTCTGATTATTAGTATTTTTCAGGCGGTAACCTCTATTCAAGAGCAAACACTTACCTTTGTACCTAAAATCATTGCTGTTTTTTTAGCGTTAATGTTGTTTGGATATTGGATGATGAATAGTATGGTAGAGTTCATGACAATGTTGTGGCTAAATATACCTGTATATTTGAATCAATAAAGGAGAGATATATGTTAAATTTATCTTTTTCCTTTTACGATTTGGAATATTTTCTTTTGATTTTTGTAAGGGTTAGTTGTTTTGTGTTTATTGCCCCTTTCTTTAGTTTGGGGGGGACACCGAGACAGGTTAGAATTGTGCTATCCTTCTTTACATCGGCACTGCTATATTCAACGCTGGCTCCAGCCCCAGCAATTCTCTATACCTCTGTGATGGAATATGCCATTATGGTGATGAAGGAAGCAATAGCTGGTCTAATCATAGGCTTTGGCTCAACTATTTGTACGGCAATTGTTAATTTGGCAGGAAGCATTGTAGATATGGAAACGGGTTTATCCATGACCACCATTATGGATCCAACTAGCAAGGAAAACTCTAGTGTAACGGGTGTTTTTTACCAATACACGGTAATGCTAATGCTTATTGTAAGTGGGATGTATCGTTATTTATTTGGTGCACTTGCGGAAAGCTTTATATTAATTCCTGTCAATGGTGCGATTTTTAATTCTGCGAGCTTATTAAATTCCATGATTACATTTTTGACTGATTACTTAATGATTGGGTTTACAATATGTCTTCCTATGTTTTGCGTAAGCTTGCTACTAAATTCAATCCTAGGAGTATTAACCAAGGTATCGCCGCAGATGAACATGTTTGCGATTGGTATTCAATTAAAAATATTAGTAGGACTTTCTGTTATGTTTTTTACAGCAGCTATATTACCTTATGTATCAGATTTCATTTTTTCGGAAATGAAGAAAATGACGGTTGCATTCGTCCTGGAGGGCATGATGTGATATTAAAATATAATCTGCAATTTTTTGCGGCAGAAGGGCCGGGTGGAGAAAAAACTGAACCGGCAACAGAAAAAAAATTAACAGATGCGAGAAAAGAAGGGCAGGTTGCAAAAAGTAAAGAAATTGGAAATGCACTTGCTATCTTGGCTCTCTTTTTAGTTTTAAAGCTATGGGCAGGAAATATGGGGACGCAGTTTTTAGGACTGTTTGAAACCTTTTATACCCGAATTCCAGATGCGATAACAAATTGGAATGGTAATGTACCAGCAAATGATATGCGTGTTATTTTTAGGCAAATGATACTTCAGATTATTTATATTGTAGCACCGGTTTTGATTGTTACGCTTGTGGTTGCAGTTGCCAGTGACATATTTCAAGTAAAGTGGATGGTTACAACCAAACCACTTATGCCTAAATTTAGCAAGATAAATCCCCTTAGTGGATTTAAAAGAATCTTTTCAGTAAATTCAGTAGTAGAGCTTGTAAAATCTATTGCAAAGATAGGGTTAATCGTATATATATCTTATTCATATTTAAAAGAGCAATGGCATATTTTGTTTTTGCTATATGATATGCCGCTGCTACAGGCAATTCAGCTAATAGGAGAGCTTGTAACGGATTTGGGAATAAGAATAGCCATGGTATATATGATAATTGCATTAGCTGATTATATATATCAAAGGTTTAAATTTAGTCGTGATATGCGTATGACGAAACAAGAAATTAAAGATGAATACAAGCAGCAAGAAGGTGATCCGCAGATAAAAGGAAAGATACGTCAGAAAATGCGTGAGGTTTCACAGAAGCGTATGATGCAATCCATTCCTCAAGCGGATGTCGTTATTACTAACCCGACCCATTACGCGGTAGCGATTCAATATGATCCAGAGGTAGCTGATGCACCGATTGTAGTGGCAAAGGGTGAGGATTATCTAGCTCAAAAGATTAAAGAGGCAGCAAAAGAGCATAAGGTAGAAATTGTTGAAAATAAATCTTTAGCTCGAATGCTATATGCCAATGTAGATGTCGGACAGCAGGTTCCGCCAGAACTGTTTCAAGCAGTAGCGGAAGTTCTTGCCTTTGTATATCATTTAAAAGGAAAAGTTTAAAATACAAGAGAAAGGGAGTGAGTACAGATGAAATTAAAGATGAATGGTTCAGATGCCGGCGTGGCATTATACGTTTTAGCACCATTTATAATGTTTCTTGTACAAGTACCTCCTGTTTTACTAGACGTATTTTTGACGCTTAATATGGCAATTGCGTTTACAATATTATTTGTATGTATGTTTTCTAAAGAAGTACTTGAACTATCATATTTCCCAACACTTTTGCTTTTTACAACCCTTTTCCGAATTGCCATGAATGTCAGCTCCACTAGAAATATTTTGCAAAATGGTTATGCGGGAAATGTAGTTGCAACCTTTGGTGAATTTGTTGGTGGTGGCGATTTAATTATCGGTGGTATTGTCTTTGTTATTCTTATTTTGATTCAGTTTTTAGTAATCAATAAGGGTTCAGAGCGTGTGGCTGAAGTAACAGCTCGTTTTACTTTGGACGCGATGCCTGGTAAGCAGATGGCAATTGATGCCGACTTAAATACTGGCGCTATTACCGATGCCGAAGCTAGGGCTAGACGAGAGAAGATTCAATTAGAATCCACATTTTTTGGTTCTATGGATGGTGCGGTTAAGTACGTAAAGGGTGATGCTATCTCAGGACTTCTTATTACAGTTATTAATTTGGTTGGTGGTTTAGCCATGGGTATGACTAGACAAGGACTAGATATAAATACGGCTATCAATAAATATGCAATTTTAACCATAGGTGATGGTCTGGTAAGCCAGATTCCGTCCCTTTTGATTTCTCTTTCTACAGGTATCTTGGTTACCAAGGGCAGTAAAGACGCGGATTTTGGAAGTACCCTGATTAAACAATTATTTGGAATACCAAAGGCGCTTTATATGGTTGGTGCAACACTTTGTTTTTTAGGTTTAGTAACTGATCTAAATACTATTTTATTTTTAGGTATGGGACTTGTTTTTATTGTAGCTGGTAGAATGATTGAAGGTACAATAGAAACGGCCAAGATAGAAGCCCAGGTAGATAGTGATGAGATGGCGGCGGAAGAAATTCGGCAACCAGAGAATGTCAATAGTTTGCTTCAGGTTGACCCTATCGAATTAGAATTTGGTTACGGTATTATTCCGCTGGCGGATGTAAACCAAGGCGGAGACTTGTTAGACCGTGTTGTAATGATTCGTAGGCAGATTGCATTAGAATTAGGTACGGTAGTTCCGATTATTCGATTAAGAGATAATATTCAGCTTAACCCCAATCAATATATTATTAAAGTAAAGGGTATTCAGGTTAGTGAAGGCGAAATTCTATTTGACCATTATATGGCTATGAACCCAGGGTATGTGGAAGAAGAAATTACAGGTATACCAACCTTTGAACCATCCTTCCATTTGCCAGCTATTTGGATTACAGAAGGACAAAGAGAGCGTGCAGAAAGCATGGGATATACTGTAGTTGACCCTCCTTCTATTATAGCAACTCACTTGACGGAAGTAATAAGGTCTCATATTTCAGAGCTTCTTACAAGACAAGATGTTCAAAATCTTGTTAATAATTTAAAAGAATCAAATCCGTCCCTTGTAGAAGAGCTTATTCCGAAGCAAATGGGACTTGGCGAGGTTCAAAAGGTTTTACAGAATCTATTAAAAGAGGGAATTTCGATCAGAGACTTGCTTAGTATTTTCGAGACCTTGGCAGATTACTCACCATCTACAAGAGATGCAGATATTTTAACTGAGTATGTTCGTCAGTCTCTAAAAAGAGCAATTTCTAATAAATATTTTCCATCACATGAAACGACTAGTGTTGTAACCTTAGATCCTAAAGTGGAGCAGGACATTATGAGTAGTGTGAAACAAACGGAACAAGGAGCTTATTTGAATCTTGATCCAGAAAAGACGAAAAAGATAATGGCATCCGTTGGAAATGAAGTACAAAAGCTAGAAAGCATCGGAAAGAATCCTATTGTGA
>JAVBUZ010000099.1:0-9065 GCA_031554725.1 Lachnospiraceae bacterium
TGCTGCTATTTCATTGTAACTTTTATTGCTGTTCAAATATGCCATAACAATTTCCTTCTTGGTTTGAAAAGAATATTTTGCCATAAAAAAACCGACCTCCCAATCGTTAGATTTTTGGTCTAACTTTTGGGGGTCGGTTCAATCTTTGGTCTTTCTTATTCGTAGGAATTACGCTTCCTTAGTTAAAGTTAAATATCTTCTGACAGATACGATAGCCTTCTACGGAAATCTTTCTTCCACCTTTTCCTGGTAGGTTCATGGCGCCACCCATAACGCCACTTCTTAAATACCGATACAGCTTCTTGTCTTTTTCCTTTAGGTAATCCCATACCTCTTTTTTCATTTCCAAATGTTCAGGTGTATTGGCTTTAATTAGTAGTATAGAAGAAACTGTGGTAATAATTTCTAAATAGTTACGCATGTACTGATATAGTCGCTTTGTTTTCAAAATTTCATCCTTATGCTCCACCAAGTAATCTATCATAATCTTATTTACTCTAATTTGCTGGTCGATACGGGAAATCATGATACCTTCGTTTACTGACTGATCTGCTCTTCCTATATAGTAGCGATAGAAGTTAACATCCAAGTAGTACATGTTTTTTACATATGGTAAGGGTTCAAAAACATAGAGGTTATCCACATAAAATGTATGCTCCGGTAGCTTAAGTCCACAATCCTTAAGCAACTTGGTACGAAAAATAACTGAATGCATCAAGATATAATGCCCCTTTGTAAAGTGTCTGCAATCTGACCAGGTAAACATCTTGCCTTCCGGTAAAATACGGCGATAATGCATTACCTTTTTTCTCTTTTCCCCTTCTTTTTCATAAACAAAGTTGCTTATAAGCATATCTAGGGCTTGTCCGCCACCTGCAAGTTCACGAAGCTTATCTAAAATCTTTTTGTATGCCTCTTCCTTTACCCAATCATCACTATCAACTACTTTAAAGTAAAGTCCTGTAGCATTTTCAATTCCTGCATTTACTGCTGAACCATGTCCACCATTTTCTTTATGAACTGCTTTTACAATGGTGGGATATTTTTCTGCGTATTCATCAGCAATAGCTGCTGTATTATCCTTTGTGGAACCGTCATTTACTATAATTATTTCTACATCCTCTCCACCTGTAAGCAAAGTGTCTACACAGTGGCGCATGTATCCTTCTGAGTTGTAGCATGGTATAGCTATTGATAATAATTTCATTGGTCTCTCCTTTTATATTTCTCATTTCCTTGTTTTATATTTAAATACCTCGTATACGTTACAAAAGCAGATGGAATCGGGTATTTTTCTTCCGTTTCCTTAGCCTCCACAAAAAGCCAGCCTTGTTCGTTTTGCTGAGCCGAAGGAACTGCCAGTTCATCTACCTTTATCGTATAACCCTTCATATGCCACTCTTTATGAGAAAAAATATGTTTTGTTTCTTCAAGAGGTAAAATCCTCAAAATCTTTAATCCCAGACTCCCTAAATAGTCTACCACTTCTTCAGCGGTTTTATAACCTTCCATGGATGGAAACTCATACATTCCTGCTAGTAGACCCTTAGTCGGACGCTTCTGCAGGGCTGCTTTCTTATCATCTTGAATTACCAAAATGGTTTTTTCCTCTATTGTTCTAGCTTTTTTTGTTGCCTTTTTGGGATACTGGGTCATTACATTTTCTTTAAAAGCCATGCATAGATGAGAAAGTGGACACACATCACAATGTGGCGCACCGTTTGGAATACAAACCGTAGCACCAAGTTCCATCATGGCCTGATTAAAGTCACCTGGACGTTCTTTAGGCATCACCAAAAGCAAATCACTCTCTACCCCATTTTTCACCTTTTGATTTAATATGTCCTTGTCATCCATTCGTATTCTAGAAATGACCCGAAGCACATTCCCATCAACCGCCGCTGCTACTCTCCCATATGCAATCGATGCAATCGCTCCTGCGGTATAGCTCCCAATTCCTTTTAGCTTCAAAAGCTCTTCATATTCATTGGGCATTATTCCATGATATTCCTCCATAATTTGAATAGCCGCTTTTTGTAAGTTTTTCACCCTATTATAATAGCCCAAACCTTCCCACAATTTCAAGAGGTCATTTTCTTTCGCCCGAGATAACTCTTGAGGACTGGGTAGTTCCGCCATAAATCTTTCAAAATAAGGCTTGGCCGCTTCTACACGAGTTTGCTGTAACATAATTTCTGAAACCCATACTTTATATGGCGTAGGGTCTTCTCGCCAGGGCAAGATTCTGTGCCCTTTATCATACCACTCTAGAAGCGGCTTTGCTATCCCCACTAAGCCGTCATCCTTTATTCGTACCTCTACTGGCGAGTCTAGAATCAAAGAGTCTGGACTTACCTTACAGTCATATACCAAAATTTTAACTCCTGCCTTTGCTGCTTTTTCTAAGGTCTCAGCAAACTCAGGGTGATTTATCCTATTGGGAGTAAAATACTGAGCACCCTTCATTTGCACAACAAATAAAACGTAGACTTCATAGCCTTCCTTCTTGGCGGCAACTAATTCTTCCAAATGCTTAATTGCTCTTTCTGAAGGTGCATCCGGAAAGCTTACTACGGCATCATTTTCTAATGTGACACCTTTTACTTCCATAAATATTTTTTCCCGACTTGTCTCAATATAAAAGTCAAAACGTGAATTTCCATATTTTGTTTCTGGACGTACAAAAACAAGGTCAGGAAAAAGAGCTTTTGTATAAAGCCATTCCTCCACAACCTTGTTGGGTGCTTGAGAGTCCATATTTATTAACACATCCCCTTTTTCGACCGCAATTAAATCGTACGCAGTCTTCCTTTCGGGGTTATTACTTTTTTCTAAATAAACTATTGCATTATCCGTTAGTAATTCCTTACATCGTCCTGTATTTTTCACATGAACAACATGTTTTTCGCCCTCAATTTCCACATAGGCAATAAATCGATTGGGACGTTCTAAAAACTTGCCCTTCACCACTTTTGTATATTTCATTCTTAACCTTCTTTTCGTTTTAAGTCCAATTAACCAGCCTTACTTTCCTGCTTATATGGCACCCTCGCAGAAGGAACCACTTGCGCTGCTGCCTGTGTATGTACCATCTGGTCATCAAAAAAAATATGTGCTCCAAAGGCCGCTAAAATTTCCTTCTTTGACACTCCTCCGAGAAAAAAAGCCTCATCTATACGAACATCCCATGCACGTAGTGTTCGAATTACACGCTCATGTGCTGGAGCACTTCTAGCCGTTACTAGGGCGGTGCGAATTGGAACTGCCATGGTCGAAAATTCCTTTTGTATCTGTGATATCGTCTTCAAGAATTTTGCAAATGGCCCCTCTAGCAAGGGACTCTGTGCATTCTGTAATTCGTTATTGGAAAATGCCATCAAACCCTTTTCCTTAAATATCTTTTCAGACTCATCCGCAAAAAGCACTGCATCTCCGTCAAACGCAATCTTAATCTGAGAAATTTCTTTCTCACAGTCATAGCCCACATGAGAATCTGTACAAATAATCCCCGCCGCTACACCTGAATCAATGGCACACTGTACGTCGTCCTCGTAAGCAGATAAAAATAAATCTGTCTGAAAGGCACTAAGGTACGGAGCCAGAGATGCTCCACTTGCTAAAACCGCTCGGGTAATATCTAAGCCATAGTGACTAATGGAATGAAACACTCGAAGAGACGTATCTGGACTATTGCGAGACATAACAATTACTTCTACCCTATTATTTTGTCCTGATAATTTATTGATATTTAAAAGCGATTTAATAAGTGCAAACCCCGATCCAGGCATCAGGATTTCATTTTCATGCTCTACCTGATATCTACAATACGCTTCTACTCCTTGCTTTTCAAATATCTCATTTTCAATGGTCAAATCAAATAGAGCTCTAGATGATACCCCAATTACTAATTTGTTTTCTAAATCATAAGCCATATGCTACCTCCTTTGGTTTTTTATATAGGTTTCCAATGCAGGCGTAGCTTAAAAAGCTTATCTCAAGCGGTTACATTCGTATTTTTCCAAGGTTACCAAGCAGCTTTTCAAGCCCTCATATCTTGCTTCTTTTTCCCCTTCTGGCACTTCTACATCCAGGGCAATTGCCATGGTGGTAATCATGTCGTCGGTAATTCGATGACGAAGTCCAACTAAAATATTTAGCCTTTCCTCATACGTATCCGCATCTAAAAAATCCATCACCATGGGGTCAAGCTGAAGCTCCTCTTGTTCTTCTTGCTGCACCGATTCAGTTGCTACCACTTCTGCCTGTTCCACTACTACCTTTATCTCGTTAGTGGATGTACCTTGTAGTTCAAACCTATATTCTTGCTCTGCATTAGGATATTTTATCTTATCAACCTTTTCCATAAACATGGCTAACGGTCTTGCGTATAATTTATAATCACCATAAAGCGCCTGATATACTACCAGCTGCTCTCCCGTTTCAGAATGCTCTGCTACAGCAAAAATCTGATACATATTTCCTTTAAAGTGCTTATAAAATTCATGTGGTTTGGGAATCTGTCGCATATCGTTCTCCTTTATTTTTTTCTTGATATGTTACATTATAATCCCAAATTTTATACTTGTCATTCCTTTCTTATTTCTAAGATTCAAGAAATTTGTGGAAAAAATTGCAATCAGGACTTTCAAAACTAAACGCTTCTAACGTTTCTTTAAGATGCTCTTTTTCATCCTCTGATAGCCTATTTAGCTTTTCATTATGGATGGTCACTGTGTAGAGCCTTTGCCCCTTTTCATCCACCACTCTAGTTAACATGACACCGCTATTTTTATAACCAGCTTCCTGCAAACATCTTTTTATATCCTTTACATATTCCTGTTCAATTTGTCGGTAATAGCTTTCCTCTATTTTGAAATTCTCATTACTGTGGCTCATTACCGTGCTGGTAATACAAAATGTTGTTACTAAAATAAGGCCTATTGTTAATAAAATAAATCTTCCTGTTTTTTTCATAATCAAGAACTCCTTTGCTTTTTTTTGCTTTTCTTGATTTTACAAAAGATTATGTCCAATAAACCACCCTTAGAATAATGCATTTTCTAATTTCCTACTAGAAAAAAAACATGTCATCTTGTATAATATTTTTGATGAGTAAAAACTCACCTATTATTTTAAAAGCCTCGTAATAATACGAAGAGCTACGAAGGAGATAAGTATGGACAAAAAAACAACGGGTATCGTGGGATACCTTACATGGATTGGTTTTCTAATTGCTTTTCTTGCAGGCGATAAAGAAGGGGCAAAGTTTCATTTAAATCAATCATTAGTTATTTGGCTCGGCTACATCTGTGCTGGTGTATTTAATTGGATTCCCCTAATTGGTTGGCTCTTTAGCCTTGTAGCTTACATTTTCTTATTTGTATGCCTTATCTTAGGATTAATGTATGCTATCAAAGAACAGGAAACCGAAGTTCCTTTAATTGGACAAATTAAAATTCTTAAATAAGCCGCAGTGCGATTCCCGCGGAGCTTTTTGATTTCATAGGAAAATCAAATGAGGTAGTGTTACCACACTACCTCATAAATTACTCTTCCACCTGTATATACCGCTTTACTTTCTTCTATTTCTTTTATGTACTCTTCCAAGGTCAATTCGTTTTCCATAATATAAGTCGCCGCCTCCACACCTACATATCTAAAGTGCCAAGATTCGTATGCGATTCCTGTCATGTCTTCCTTATCCTTTGGATATCTTAAAATAAATCCATACTTGTGGCAATTTTCTCTTAACCACTGATTCTGACTTGTTTGTTCTTGCCCTGCATCAAGCATTTGATAGTCCTTTGCTACCAAATCTACTGCCAGTCCAGTTTGGTGCTCACTACATCCTGGAGGCATTGTTTCCCTACTAACTTCAAAGTACGCCTCTGAATAACTTGCTCCACCACGTATCATTTCATTTATATCTTCATCCAATAACTCATTTTGGCGTTCCCAGCTTCTATAGGCTGAACCGAGCCAAATATCTTGTCCCTCTCTTTCTGCCTGCTTTAGCATGGCTGCCAGATCGTCATAAATCCCTTCAGCAACTTGAGTTTTATTACTAACAAAGGGCTTTAACTCTATTTCATAGCTTTCACTTAATGGGTTTTTCTTATTTACTAACAAAAGAAAATCACTATCTGCCCCTGGAATATTGTAGCGGGCTTGCTCTCCTTTCATAGCTGCTTCACCTTCTTGCTTTGCATTTGCTTCCATTTCTTTTAAAAATCCATCATATACATTTACCTCTATATCTTTAAAGGGTGCATTTTCATTAGCTTGTGCAAAAATTAAAGATGCATGATCCCCCAACATCACTATTATATTAATGAATACAACCATAATTGTAACTCGAATGGCATAAGCACGAATATTTCGCAGATGCTTTTGCATTTTTCTTTTTTTTCTGGAATTACAAATTTGTGCATTTTCCTTCATAATAAAAAGCCCTCCCACAATTTACTTTGTAAATATATGGTAAGACTTTTTTGTATCAGAATAGTTCATGTTTTGCATCAAAGTTGCATCTTTTTCATCATTTTATATTAAATTCATATGATTCCTCTACCGCTTGTTCAATTGTTCCATTAAACTCCACACTTGACGAAACATCTCCCCCTGTCTCTTCTAGATATTCCAGCGAGTTGGGAAGGGTATATCCTCTATAGTGATTCCAAAAAACATCACAACCAACTATAATCCCCTCGACCACATTCTTCCAACGAACAGTAGAATAATAATTCCATCCCAGATAGTATCCATTAAGCTTAAATAATTGGCAGTGCTGGGTTCCCCCAGCTGTTAGTACCGATTCTATCTCACTGGTCTCATAGTATTGAGCAAATTTATCTTTATAATATTCCTTTTCTGACGTCCCAATCATTTCAGTATATATATAGTCTTCAATTGCAAAGGGATAAAGACATTCGGCATAATAAATTAGCAAGTTAGATGCATCTAAAAGTAACATAATATCTACATCCGCATAATTAGTAAAAGTAACTTCCCATAATGCAATTTCATCAAACCCCTGTTGCATGGTGTCAAGGTAAAAATAGTTAGCATAAGCCATTATCTCACCTTCTGTAGAAATATATTCTTCAACGCTGGTAGGCAAAAAACCTTTGGCTGTGGCTAATTTTACAGCTTCCCTCACATCCTCCATCAGCCCACCGCTTTCCATTTGGACATCTGATAAATGTATAGAGGATGCCATTCCTCTTTGCTTTACATATCCCGTTATGGTGTTAATTCGATCCGCTGGAGCTACCGAAAGATTCGTATTAAATGCAAACTCATCTCTTTCTAAATATGTTACTTTACCAATTGTCTGACTATCCAATTGAAAACTAAATATCATCGGCAAAAAATAGGTTCCAATTACCAGCATAACAATTAGTCCAACACCTATCATGTAATTATATATTTCGCCCTTTTTCATCTCCATATTACTCCTTACCCGGCTCTACATTTGGAAAAAGCACCCAAATTACAGTACCTTCTCCCTCCTTACTTTTAATGGTCCATTCTGCGCCGTGGGCAGCAATAATTTTGCTGCAAAGGGTCATCCCAAGTCCTGCCCCACCTTCTTTTCTCGCTCTAGACTTATCTACCATGTAAAAAGCCTCTGTAATTTTATTTATTTCCTCCTTAGGCATTCCGCAGCCATTGTCTGTAAAGGTTACTTCATATGCTGTCTTTAGCTTCTTTCCTCTTACCCAAATATGACCGCCTTCCTCCAAGGCTTTTCGTGAGTTATCAATTAAATTTGTAAATAAAGAAATTAGCAAATCCTTTTCACCCCAAAGAATACCTTTTTCCATTTGTGTATGAAGAGTAATACTTTTCTTATGTAGGCTAGGCTCTACAATTACCTTTACCTCTTGTATAAACCTCCCTACTTGAATCGCACGAAAATCGTATTTTTGTCTTTCTGCAACCATTAGGTCCAAAAGCTTAAAGGAAAGGCTCTCTAGTCGTTTCCCCTGAGAATAAATATAATTTGCCGCCTCTATCGTTTCTTCTTTATTCATGTCCATAGTTCTAAGCATTTCTGAATAGCCTATAATAGAAGTAAGTGGCGTTTTTAGCTCATGGGCAAAGGAAGCCGTAAAGTCCTCTTGTTTTCTGACTGCATCAGTCAATTCATCCATTTTATCAACTAGGTTCTCTGCCATCTGATTAAAATCGCTTGCCAGCATGGCAACCTCATCCTCACCAACTACATCGGCTCTAACCTGATATTCTCCCTTTGCAAATCTTCTTGTGGAAACAGAAAGCGATACTATTGTTTTTGTTAGCAAGTGAGATATCACAAAAATAATACCGGTGGTACAAACCAAAATCCCTAACATCACCACTCGATAACTATCATAAAGGCTTTCTCTTTCTTCATATATTCCCGTAATATTTTTAGAGCTTTCAAGATAATAAGATTTTCCACCTACCTCGGTACGGCATACGAAATATAAAATCCTCTTATCTCCATAAGCAACTACCTCATAACCACAATCATTTCCGTCTAGTAAAATGCTGTAGATGTTATGTATTGGCTCTGTCTCTTCTAGACTCTTACTTGAATAAATGGCATGGGTATTTCCTTCAAATACCGTGTAACGATATTGCTTATTATCTAGATTGTCCACTATCTTTTCTGCCATCTGTGCAATAATATCACTCTTCTGATATGTAGCTGGAAGAGAATTCATGCTTACTTCAAAGGCATACTGAAACATTCTGTTTTCCTTATTCGCCTCCTCCACCTCTCGTTCAAAGGAGGTTTGAAAAGCCATAGAAATAATCCATATCCCAAACACACTAAATACCACTGCAATCAGCAAGGTAAATGCTAAAAATATCTTCCAAAAGAATTTCATTTCTACTAGGTTTCTCCTGTTATCAATCGATATCCCACTTTGTATATTGCTACAATTTTATCTTCCCAATTTAATTTCTTTTTCAGTCGCTGTACATGTAAATCAACCGTTCTGCTTTCACCCATATATTCACTATCCCATACGTTCTCATAGATAGTATCCCTATAAAGGGCAACATTTTTATTT
>JAVBUZ010000159.1:0-8922 GCA_031554725.1 Lachnospiraceae bacterium
AAAAGGCAAGGGATGAAATAGCCCTTGCATATGAGAATGCAGACCGAGCTTATAAGGCAGCAGCCATTGGAATAGCAGCCCATTTACTTGTGGAAGGACAGCCATGTCCCGTGTGCGGTTCGACCAACCACCCAGCACCAGCTAAGGTGGAGGAAGGTATTTTATCCAAGGAGGAGCTTGAGGAGCTAAAGGAAAAAAAAGAAGATGCAGAACAGGTCCTTTTGCAGCAATTTGCAAAAAATCGTGACTTGCAGGCAAAATTGGAAGTAATACAGAATGGTGTAGCAGAAAACCAAAAGAAACTAGAAGAGATTGTGAACCAGATAAACAGTAAGGAAACGATTCTTGGAAAAATCCTTGCCTTAGATACGTTGAGAAGCCGAGAGGATTTACAAGGGAAAATTGCTAGATATGAGCAGATAAAAGGAAGCTTGGACTCCAAGGGGGCGGAAAAGCTTAGACTTGTGGAGAACCAGCAGAGGTTGGCTCAGGAGCTTGTAAAGACAAAAAAAGAGTATGCAGCGATGTTGGATAAGCATCTGTTTACCGGCACGGAAGATTATAAGCTAGCGGTGAAAAGTCAGAGGCTACAAGAAAGCTTAGAAGGAGAAATTATTTCTTTTAGAGAAGAAATGGTAGCAGTATCTAAGCTTCAGGAGCATCTTAAAGAAGCTGCAAAGGGTTTAGAAATGGCAGATGTAGAAGCAACAAAAGAAAAATATCAACAATGCTATGAAAAGAAAGAGGATATAAGGAAGAGACAGCAGGAAACCTTTGGAGCCAAAGAAGAGGTGTCAAAGACCTTAGTTCTTATGAAGGAAAAGCTTGGCAAAGTAGATAGTATAAAAGAGGAATATGGCTACGTAAAAGATTTAGAAAACATGGCCTCGGGAAATAATGCCAAGAAGCTTATGTTTGAACAGTATGTTTTAGCAGGATATTTTGAGGAAATTTTACGGGCTGCCAATGTTAGATTCTCTAAGATGACGGCAGGAAGATACGAGATGTCAAGAGTATCAGAGGTAGGAGATGGAAGGTCAAAGGATAACTTAGAAATTGAAGTTATGGATTTTTATACGGGCAAGGTTCGTTCCATAAAAACCCTGTCTGGTGGAGAAACCTTTAAGGCATCCTTAAGCCTAGCACTTGGTCTTAGTGACGTGATTCAAGGTATGAACGGTGGAATTCGTGTGGAGGCGCTTTTTATTGACGAAGGCTTTGGCGCCTTAGATAGTGAATCCTTAGATCAAGCTTGTGAAGCGCTTTTGAGTCTAGTGGAGCACAATCGCTTAATTGGTATTATTTCGCATGTTGCGGAACTACGAGAAAGAATGGATAATCAGGTGGTAGTAGAAAAAAGTAATTATGGCAGTAGTGTCCAAATTGTGGTATCATAAATAAGGTGTCAAACGGGGGTATTTCAACCATTTGTTGAATACGGACACACACCAAAATTTACATTTTGGAGGTAGTATTTTATGGAACAAAATTTTGATGTAATTATTATTGGAGCGGGGCCGGGCGGTATCTTTACTGCATATGAGCTATTAGAAAAGGAGCCTAATTTAAAGGTTTTAATGTTAGAAAAGGGTCGTTCTATTGAAAAAAGAATTTGCCCTAAGAGAACAACAAAACAGTGTATTGGCTGTAATCCTTGCTCTATTACCACTGGCTTTGCGGGTGCAGGTGCCTTTTCGGATGGTAAGCTATCCCTTTCCCCAGATGTAGGTGGTAATTTACCAGAAATACTAGGTTATGATGAGACAAAGAAACTAATACATGAATCTGACCAGGTATATTTAAAGTTTGGTGCAGATAGAAACGTATATGGTGTGGATAAGGAAAAAGAAATTAGGCAGATTCGAAAAGAAGCAATTCATGCGAACTTGAAGCTGATTGAATGTCCAATTAGGCACCTTGGTACTGAGGAAGGCTATAAAATCTATGCGAAGCTTCAGGAATATTTGCAAGAGCAAGGCACCAACATTTTATTTAATACTATGGTTGAGCAAATTATTATTGAAGACGGTCGAGCAGTAGGCGTTACAACAGATAAAGGGGAAAGCTTTTTTGCTCCAGAGGTAGTAGCGGCTGTTGGTAGAGAAGGAGCAGACTGGTTTAAGGATAAATGCCAAGAAATTGGTGTTGCAGCCACGTCTGGGACAGTAGATATCGGCGTGCGTGTAGAAGTACGTGATGAAGTTATGCAGTTTCTAAACGAAAACTTATATGAAGCAAAGCTGGTATATCATACACCTACTTTTGATGATAAGGTTAGAACCTTTTGCACCAATCCATCAGGCGAGGTGGCAACAGAGTATTATGAGGGTGGGCTAGCAGTTGTAAATGGCCATGCTTATAAATCACAGGAATATAAAACAAACAACACTAATTTTGCGCTTCTGGTTTCTAAGAATTTTACCAAGCCATTTAAGACCCCAATAGAGTATGGAAAGCAAATAGCACAGCTATCTAACATGCTTTGCGGTGGTAAAATATTAGTACAGACCTTTGGTGATTTCAAAAGAGGTAGAAGAACCACAGAGGAAAGACTTTGCAGAAATAACTTAATTCCTACATTAAAGGACGCCGTTCCAGGAGATTTATCCTTGGTGTTCCCTCACAGAATTATGGTGGATATTGAAGAAATGATTTTAGCCTTAGACAAGGTGACGCCAGGTATTGCAAGTGATGAAACGCTACTTTATGGTGTAGAGGTTAAATTCTATTCTAATAAAGTAGTAGTGGATAAAGAATTTGAGACTAGTATAAAGGGTCTTCGTGCTATTGGCGATGGGGCTGGTGTCACAAGAGGACTACAGCAAGCCTCAGCAAATGGTATTAGTGTAGCTAGAAGTATATTGAAGAGAAGAAACGAAGGATAATAACAAAGATACATGAAGAGGTTAAAGGGAACGATAAATAAAGCAATTAGAATTTTTCTAATGTGTAGCTTGTCACTTGCTTTCTTGGGCGGATGTGGCAAGGAAAAGAGCGTAGAAACTAAGGTGGTATTTACCACCGGCTTTGGCAAGGAGGAGATATTTAGAATTGAAAATATTTCCTGTACCACACCCGAGGTAATGGTCTATCTGACAAACACGCAAAACCAATATGAGGAAGTATTTGGAGAAGAAATATGGAATACTCAGCTAGATGGTGTTACTTTGCAAGAAAATGTAAAGGAAACGGTACTTGCTAAAATAGCACAGGTAAAAACCATGAATCTGCTAGCCAGCGAGAGAGGAATTTCTTTGTCGGATGATGAAAAGGCTCTTATTCAGGTGGCCGCGGAGGAATATTTTGGCTCATTAAATGAGACAGAAATTTCAAAAATGAGTATAAGCCTTGATACGGTGACACAGCTATATAGTGAATATGCATTGGCAGAAAAGGTGTATTCACATATCATTAAGGATATTAATCCGGAAATTAGCGATGACGAAGCGCGAATTATCACTGTAGAGCACATTCTGATTAAGACCTATACCTTGGATGGAACTGGAAAAAAGGTGTCTTACACAGAATCTACGAAATTACAAGCTTATGAACGTGCTGGTGAAATTTTGGAGAAAGCTACCAGTGGAAGCAAAAGCTTTGAAGAGTTAATTGCAAGCTATAGTGAAGATGCCATTTCAACTTATTCCTTTGGAAAAGGGGAAATGGATGAGGCGTTTGAAAAAGCAGCATTTGACTTGGGAACAAACGAAATAAGTGGTATTGTAGAAAGTGAATATGGCTATCACATTATTAAATGCTTAAACACTTTTGATCGGGAAGAAACCGATAACAACAAGTTGAAGATAGTAGAACAGCGAAAGCAAGAAGTTTTTGGTCAAGAATATGATGCTTTCGTACAGGGACTTACTAGAAACATAAATCAAACCTTATGGGAAACCATTGGCTTTATTCATGATGACAATGTAAATACGGCAATTTTTTTTGATATTTATTCAAAATATTTTTAAATAAGCACAGATGAAAAGGAGAAATGTATGGCACAGGATTTTATAACACTTACCATTGGAAAGCAAAAAAACATAGCATTAATTGCTCATGACAATATGAAGGCAGAGCTAATTGCTTGGTGCAAGGAAAATGAAGGAATCTTAAAGAAACACTTTTTGTGTGGAACTGGAACAACGGCAATGATGATTTCTGAACAAGCAGGACTTCCTGTTCGTGGATACAACAGTGGCCCTCTTGGTGGTGATCAGCAAATTGGAGCTAAAATTGTAGAGGGAAGAGTAGATTTTATTATCTTCTTTTCAGACCCTCTGACAGCACAGCCTCATGACCCAGATGTAAAAGCCTTACTTAGAATTGCACAGGTTTATGATATTCCGATTGCAAACAACAAGGCAACAGCAGACTTTTTAATTACGTCCAAATACATGGATGAGGAATATGATCATGATGTTCAGAACTTTAAAAAGAATGTACAGGATAGAGCCAATTCTTTATAGAAAATTCTTTTAAAAATGAATTTTACGAAAATTTAATAAATCTGAAACACGCGTAAAATAGGCGTTTTAGGAAAATTATTAGCACTCATGCGAAATGAGTGCTAATTTTGTATTGACTTTTAAAATGGTCGGAGATAAACTGTATATCAGGTAAGAACTGCCAAGAAAAATAACGCTATGTAGGCGCAAAATTAAAAGAAAAGGATGTGGTTAATGTGGCAGCAAAAACAGGAAGTTTATCTATTCATAGTGAGAACATTTTTCCGATTATAAAAAAGTGGTTGTACTCTGATCATGATATTTTTTACAGAGAATTAATTTCCAACGGATGTGATGCAATCACTAAGCTGGGAAAGCTAGATATGATGGGTGAGTATTCTTTGCCAGAAGGTTATAAGGCAAAAATACAAGTAATAGCAAATGCAGAAGAAAAGACCTTAACCTTTATCGATAATGGTCTAGGTATGACAGCAGAGGAAGTAGAAGAGTATATCAATCAAATCGCTTTTTCTGGTGCAACAGATTTTATAGAAAAATATAAAGAAAAGAGTAATGCAGATCAGATTATCGGTCACTTTGGTCTTGGCTTTTACTCCGCATTTATGGTTGCAGATGAAGTTCACATCGATACCCTATCTTTTAAAGAAGGTGCAAAACCAGTTCATTGGGAATGTGATGGCGGAACAGAATTTACCATGGATGAAGGCGACAAAACAGAGGTTGGTACGACTATTACTCTATTTTTAAATGAAAATTGCTTAGAATTCTGTAATGAATACAAGGCAAGAGAGGTTATCAAAAAATATTGCTCTTTCATGCCAACAGAAATTTATTTATCAAAAGCAAATGAAACGGATGAAGAGAAAGAACCAGAGCTTTTAAATGAAACCAAACCATTATGGGCTAAAAATCCAAGTGAATGTACCAAGGAAGAATATCTTGAATTTTATCGTAAGGTATTTCAGGACTATAAAGAACCACTATTTTGGATTCACCTAAATATGGATTATCCATTTAATTTAAAGGGTATTTTATACTTCCCTAAGATTAATACCGAGTATGAATCTATGGAAGGTGTGATTAAGCTTTACAACAATCAGGTTTTCATTGCAGATAATATTAAAGAAGTAATTCCAGAGTTTTTAATGCTTCTAAAGGGTGTTATTGATTGTCCTGATTTACCTCTAAATGTGTCTAGAAGTGCATTACAGAACGATGGC
The DNA here is from genome assembly GCA_031554725.1 of Lachnospiraceae bacterium. Classification (GTDB taxonomy): domain Bacteria; phylum Bacillota; class Clostridia; order Lachnospirales; family Lachnospiraceae; genus JAVBUZ01. The sequence goes on from JAVBUZ010000159.1 coordinate 5,687, forward strand.
TTTGTAAAGAAAATCTCAGACTACATTACGAAAAAAGTTGCTGATAAGCTTTCAGGACTTTGCAAAACAGAAAAGGAAGAGTACGAAAAGTATTGGGATGATATCAGTCCATTTATCAAATATGGTTGCCTAAAGGATGATAAATTCTGTGAAAAGATGACCGACTACATTTTATTTAAGAACCTAGATGGTAACTACATGACACTACCTGAATGTCTAGAAGTGAATAAGGTTGACCCTGACGAAGTAGATGCTAATGCAGTGGATGAAGAGGGAAATAAGGTAGAGGCTGAGGTAGTGGATGCCGAAGGAATGGATGAAGATGCTCAGGACAAAGTAAATAAAATTATTTACTATGTAACCGATGAAAAACAGCAAAGCCAGTATATTAGCATGTTTAAGTCTGCTAAAATGGATGCAGTAGTTTTAAATCATAACATTGACCAAGCGTTTGTTTCACAGCTTGAGGCTAAAAATGAAGGTGTTAAATTCCAAAGAATCGATGCGGACTTAACAGATACCTTTAAAGCAAAAACCTCTAAAAAGGTTGAAAAAGAATTAGAAGAACAAGCGAATGAAATTTCTAAAATAATCTGCAAGGCATTAAAAAAAGAAAAGATGCAGGTAAAAATAGAAAAATTAAAAAATAAGAAAATATCTTCTATGATTACCCTGTCAGAAGAAAGCAGACGTATGCAGGATATGATGAAGATGTATTCTATGAATGGTATGGATATGGGGATGTTTGGCGCAGAGGGCGAAACCCTAGTTTTAAATATTAACCATCCATTGGTAGAATATGTAACAGAGCATAAGGATGGGGAAAATGTTGAGATGATTTGTCAGCAGCTTTATGATTTAGCAAAAATTCAGCATGCACCATTAGCTCCAGAAGAAATGACAAAATTTATTGCAAGAAGCAATGAAATTATGATGCTACTAGCGAAATAATGGTTCGCTTGCGCGAAGATACACCTCCGAATGATAGGATAACTTAAAATTCGGAGGTGTTTTTTATATTTAAATTTAAAAGGGCTCTGAAATACGCGTAACAGCCACATAGATACGGGAAATGGCATACCAGGTTGCAAAATCAACCACACCAGTTTGAGGCAAGCCAAAAATACGCTGAAAGGTACGTACGGCTTCAGCGGTTCTAGGACCATAAATGCCATCGGCAACAATGGTAGGAATTGCGGGGTAATTTTGTGCAATACGATTCAATTGCTGCTGTAATTGGCGAACCTTTTCTCCAGAGGAGCCAATGGTTAGATTGTAACCAGGCCAAGAGGAGGGAACGCCAGATATGACATCAGCACTGTTGATGTAAATGTCATTGCCATAGTAATAGCGCAGAATCTCGATGGCGGAATATCCTTCATCACCTAAATACTTGGATCCCCATTGGCTTAAACCATTGCAAGAAACTCTTCGACCATCGCAGTAAGAGGTAAAAAGCGGTTGGCGTACACCAGGACGTGATAAATAGTTGTTAAAAACGGAGTCAACTAGAAAATCAATGTTTTCGTAGGTGTTTCGTCCATAGGTCCATTTTTGGTCATAGGCAGTATTGGAGGTGATGGTAAAGTTGTAGCCTTGATTGCGATACCATTCCGTAAATACTCGATTCAGGGTAAAGGACATAATTGCTAAGATGTTCGCATAGATACTGGTTTCGGGCCAAGTGGAATAGATTTCACAGGAAGCAACGTTTTTGATGTAATCGGTATATTTTACCCAATAGTTTGGCGCATTAGCATCAGAAGGAACACCATCATGTACGATAACATATTCAGGAATGACAACTCTGCTTAAAACAATTTCCCCTGTTTCGGCAATAGGCTTAATTTCCGCTTCGGGAATTTTGGGTGGAAAAGTGCCATATAAGGTGTGAGGTGGAATAACTACAACCTTTTCGTTTTCTTCGGTGATCTCAAGAGGATTCATGCGAATGGGTTGAAAGGAAAGCTGGGTAGGCAAAAGCTGAGAGCCTAGGACCTGTACTGGTTCAAAGCCGGGGGCTGTAACTTCAATGTTATACTCGGCGTATGGTCTTGGGCTTTCGGGTACCAGACTATACTCTAGTGGAGGGGTGGGAAGAATGACTTCTTGCGTAAGACCGGATTCATCGGTGGTAAGACGCTCAATAACCTCTGCTGGCGCTTCTGTGTATGAAATAGTAACCTCGGCACCTTCAATGGGAAGCATGCCTAGAGAGGAGGTTACGTTAATGCGCATAATGCCATCGTTAGCTATGTTTTCGGGGATGGCTTCTTGTGAGCATTGTAAATCCTGATTGGACATAAAAAAACCTCTGCATATTTACTTAAGGTAATATATGCGGAGGCTTTTCAATGTTTGCCTAATCTAAGTTTAATTTTCGTCTAGCAATGTATTCAGATATAAAATAGAAGGCGATTGAACCAATAACTGCGATAGCCGCTGAAACATAAAAGGTAGGTATAGATGCGGTAAGGGAGCTCATGCTCACAGCAATTGGATCAGAAACATCCATGTAGTTTACGGAAAGAGCCTTGTGCATGGTAATCGGTAAAGCGACTAAGGATACTGCTATCTGTAAAACGGTAGAGTATACAAGATAGGTAAGGATAGAAGCTACAAGCTTGTGTTTTTTAAATAGCTGTCCGATGGAAATACAGAAGTAAACTGTAAAGGTACCAGAGAAACTGCTAGCTATTATGAATAAAACCATTAAAGCTGCAAAGGTGGTAAAGCTAATTCCTGTGCTTGCCTTGAATGCATCGGCGAGAGCTGGTATATAGGAGTGAATGACATCGGTAACCTCATTCCAGTATTCGGTTGGCACAAGATTTTTAAACATAGAATAAATAAGTACATACATAGAAGCAAAAACAATAATAACGTTAATAAGGTGCCAGATAATAGAAATAATAGCCTTACTAAGTACAAGCTGTTTGGCAGATACAGGAAGTGTATGTGTTAAATATCCTTCGTCTGTATACATGGTTTTAAAGTAGCGTATTGCAAAGTAAATAGTGATACCAAAAGATGCAACAATAATAGCTACATAATACACAATAAGAAAAACAATAGATAAAAAGTCAAAAAACGAAAAACTTGGAAGCGTATCTGCAGTAAGCAGCTGACGCCAAAAAGGAGCGTGGAAAGAAAGGCATCCAATTAGTGTCAAAATTCCAATAAAAATATTGAGTATCAAAGGAAACTTATAAGTAGATTTCCATTCGTGTTTGATT
>JAVBUZ010000090.1:0-39574 GCA_031554725.1 Lachnospiraceae bacterium
GATCAAAATGATTAGAGAAAGCAAAAATAAGATAAATAAAGTAATATAGGAAATATTTAAAAGACTATTGCTGGATTTGTTAATGCTTTGCATAGACATATGAATAACAACATACCCCTGTACCTTGTAGCCAGTGGTAATAGGTGCAATAACATTAAGCATTTCGTCTTCAAAATCATCGAAAAAATTGCTTACATTGTAGTAGGACCCAGCGGAAGCAGTAGGATCAAAATTTTCAATAATCACTACATTTTCTAAATTTATAGGGGTGTTTGTTTCTAATACCAAACGGCCAGAAGGGTTAATGATTCTAATCGTAGAATCAAGGTAAACAGATAGAGTATCTAGCTGCTCTTTTACCGCTTCAAGAGAGGCTTCATTTGTATATAGCCTACTTGCATAATTGGTAGAGATTAGGGAAGCCTCGGAATAAAGTAAATTAGCCTTTTCTCTGACAAGATGCTCAGTAGTCATATTTGGCACAAAGGTAGCAATAATAATGAATCCAAAAACACCAAAAATAAAGTATGCTAAGATAAATTTTAGATATAAGGTCTTTTTCATATGGACTCCTAACTATCTAACTTCGAATTTGTAACCAATACCCCAAATGGTAGCAATTTTCCAAGATTCATGATCTTTTATTTTTTCACGAAGTCTTTTTATATGTACATCAACGGTTCTTGTATCGCCGATATACTCATAGCCCCAAATTTGATCTAAAAGCTGTTCTCTAGTAAATACGTGGTTTGGAGAAGAGGCTAAGAAATATAAAAGCTCTAACTCTTTTGGTGGCATTTCTACAGGGCTACCCATGTAAAGAACAGAATAGTTGGTTTGATTAATCGATAAATCAGCATATTCAACACATTTATCGGAGGAAACTTCTGGAACAGACACAGAAGGCTTATATCTACGTAAAACAGCCTTTGCCCTAGCAACCAATTCTTTCGAGTCAAAGGGCTTTTCAATGTAATCATCGGCACCTAGCTCTAGTCCTAATACCTTGTCAAAAATCTCACCCTTTGCGGAAAGCATAATGATGGGGGTTGGATATTTGGCTCTTACTTCTCGACATACCTGATAACCATCAATACCAGGAAGCATTAGATCTAAGAGAATAAGATTAGGAGAAAAGCTTTCGACTGCATCTAGAGCAGACTCACCATCACCTACAATCATGGTTTCAAAACATTCTTTGGTAAAATAAAGTGAAACTAATTCTGCGATATTGCTATCATCATCTACGATGAGTACACGTTGTTTGCTTACCATCTAGAAACCTCCATATTTTATTTAAAAGTTACAATTGTGACACCTGCGTCACCTTCTCCAAATTCTCCAAGGCGATATTCTTTTACATATTTTGCTCTCTTTAGATGAGCATGTACGGCATTTCTTAGAGCACCAGTGCCTTTACCATGCACCACGCGTACACTAGGAAGATGAGATAAATAGGCATCATCTAAATATTTATCTAGCTTGGCAACTGCCTCATCGGAGGTCATACCTAAGAGATTAATTTCAGGAGAAATGCTAAACGCCTTGCTGAGATTTGTTTTTTTAGGGCCTCCTTTAGAGAAGGAAGGAGTGGATACTTCGTCCTCATTAATTAGGATTAAATCCTTAACATTAACCTGGGAACGAATAATGCCACATTGAACAAAAAGATTCCCTTTTGCATCTGGCAAAGTGCTTACGGTACCCTTTAATCCCATAGAAATTATTTTTACAGAATCTCCCTTTTTTAACTTCTTAGGATCAAGAGTCTTTGCCACAGGATCAGAGCTTTTAAGGGTTAGCTTATTATTCTTTTCATCAATTTTATCACGAACCTTTTGACGCTTTTTCTCTAGATCTTTGATATCAATACCCTGACCAGCCTTGTTAAAGGCACGAATGGTTTCATCAGCAACTTCTTTTGCATCTTGTAAGATTTGTCTAGCTTGCTCGTTTGCTTCTCTTAAAATCTTATCTTTTGAAAGATCTAACTTTTCATTTTTAACTTTAAGCTGTTCTTCTAAAGCTTTAATTTTTGATTTGTATTCGGCAATTTCTCGATGCTCTTTTTCAATTGTAATTCGACTTGCCTCTAAGTCAGCAATTACATCCTCAAAGGTTTCATCCTCTTTGCCTATCTGTTCTTTAGCAGCAGCGATAATTCCATCAGGAAGTCCTAATTTGGAGGAAATAGCAAAAGCATTACTCTTTCCTGGAATACCAATTAAAAGACGGTATGTAGGACGAAGAGTTTCTACATCAAATTCACAGCAAGCATTTTCCACAAAAGGAGTCGATAAAGCATAGAGCTTTATTTCGCTATAGTGAGTTGTCGCCATAGTACGAATTCCTCTATCATGGAGATGATTTAAGATAGCGATAGCAAGAGCAGCACCTTCTGTAGGGTCTGTTCCAGCTCCTAGTTCATCAAAAAGGCAAAGTGCATCAGTATCAGCATTTTCTAAAATGGAAACAATGCTAGTCATATGAGATGAAAAGGTACTTAAGCTTTGTTCAATACTTTGCTCATCACCAATGTCCGCATACACTTCTTTAAAAATGGAAAGCTCAGAACGGTCTAAAGCAGGAATATGTAGGCCTGCCTGACCTAAAAGAGTAAATAAACCAACGGTCTTTAAGGAAACGGTTTTACCACCGGTATTTGGTCCAGTAATAATTAAAAGGTCAAAATCTTTTCCTAAATGAATATCAATAGGTACAACCTTTTTTTTGTCTAATAAAGGATGTCTGCCCTTACGGATATTGATATAATGTTGGTCATTAAAGATGGGTTTGGTTGCATTATGTTCCATGGCAAGCTTGGCCTTGGCAAAAATAAAGTCGAGCAAGGTCATCATCTTTTGATTGATGTCAATTTCTTCAATATGATCCCCTACCTGTGCGCTTAGGGTGGCAAGAATAATCTCGATTTCTTCTTGTTCTTTAATGGCAAGCTCTTTTAGCTGGTTATTAAGGTTAACAATTGCAGCAGGTTCAATAAAGAAGGTAGAACCGGTAGAAGATTGGTCATGAATCATACCAGATACCTGACTTTTATACTCTGCCTTAACAGGAATGCAATAGCGATTATCACGCATGGTGATTACGGCATCCTGTAAATAGGTACGAAGTGACCCATTTACCATAGAATTTAACTGGGAATGAATTTTATCCCCAGTGGATGTAATGCTTCTTCTAATACTTTTTAGAGTGCTACTTGCATCATCAGCAATTTCCTCTTCTGATAAAATACAGCGACGTATTTCGTTGGTCAGAGAAACAAGAGGGGTCAAGGCCTCAAAGTAGCCGTCAAGAGAGTCAGAAGGTAAATCATCTCTCTCTTTTGTGCCGAAAGCTTTGATTCGGGCAACGTTTTCTAACAGGCTTGCAACCTTAAGTAGTTCAGAGGTAGACAAGGTACTACCAATTTCTAAGGTTTTAAGAGAGTAGCTGATGTCTTTATTGCCGCCAAAGGAGGTGCTACCATTTTTAAATAGCCTACTAAGGGCATGGGAGGTTTCCTCCTGTGCATGCTCAATTTCTTCTAAATCAGTAGAAGGAATTAGGGTAGCACAAAGCTTCTTACCGGGTTCTGAATCTGCTTTCTCGGTAAGAAGACTAATTATCTTGTTATATTCTAATGTTCTTAATACTTTTTCATTCATGATTTTTTACTCGAAGTTCCTCTATTAAATGAATAATGGTTTCTATAGCATCTTTCTGCTGGGATAGCTTCATGTTGTCAATATAAGACTGTCTGGAGCAATATAATTCCTGTATCTTTTCCACTAATAAGTTCTCTGTTAAGTAGTCTTCATCAATAACAATAGAGAATCCCTGTGATTCAAAAGATTCGGCGTTAAGTAATTGATCGCCTCTACTACTAGAGGAAGGTAGTGGTATTAGGATATTTGGCTTATGCAAAGCTAAAAGCTCGCAAATAGCATTGGCTCCAGCACGGGAAATTACCACATCAGCCATTGCAAAAATATCCTTTAATTCTGATTTTAAGTATTCAAATTGTTTATAGCCGACAACGTTTAATAAAAGGTTATCAACCTTTTCTTTTCCACAAATATGTACTACTTGGAAATCTGCTAACAATTTAGGTAAAGCCTGACGAACAACTTTGTTAACACTAGAAGCGCCTAAGCTTCCGCCAATAACCATAATGACAGGCTTATTAGCTGTAAAGCCACACATATCTAGAGCAGCAATGCGATTTCCTAAGGTCAGCTCTCTACGAATAGGAGAACCCGTAAGAACAGCCTTCCCTTCTGGGAGCATAGGCATTGTTTCAGGAAAATTACAGCATATTTTATCGGCAACGGGAATACATAATTTATTAGCGAGACCTGGAGTCATATCGGATTCATGTATAATACATGGAATATTTAGGGAAGCCGCAGCACGGACAACGGGTACACTAACAAAGCCACCCTTTGAAAAAACTACGTCTGGTTGGATTTCCTTTAAATATTTCTTTGCTTCTGAATAACCTTTGAGTACGCGAAAAGGGTCAGTAAAATTTTTAGGGTCAAAATAACGACGAAACTTTCCTGTGGATATGCCATAATATGGAATATCGAAATCCCCAATAAGCCTTTTTTCTATTCCGTCATAAGACCCCATATAACTAATTTCATAACCCGTATCTTTTAACTTGGGTAAAAGAGCAATATTTGGTGTTACATGGCCGGCAGTTCCGCCACCAGTTAAGACTATTTTTTTCAATGCTTTAGCCTCCATAGATTACATATTGTTATGTATAGTTAGTTTTTCATACTCTCTAGTGCGCGAGCTAATTGGTCAGGGCAGGATGTGGACTTAAAGCCACATGGGATTCCTTTTAATTTCTCAATAGCTTCATCTACAGGCATTCCCTGAACTAAGCGACTAATTCCCTGTAGGTTTCCATTGCAACCGCCTGTAAAGGCAACGGACTCAATGATGTCATTATTAACTTCAATATCTATAAATGCGGAGCAAACTCCTTGTGTACGATATCTCATATTAAACCTCACAATTTTTTTTTTATCTTCAATGAAGGATTATAGCAGAAAAACAGCCTAAAATCCAGTGTTTAACCAATATTTCACATAAAAGTTAAAGCATGTGAAAAAAGGCGTAAAAGAAAAATCAGTTTACTTTTCTGGAAGTATTAGGAATATTGTGTCGACGAATTTACGTTTGCACTGTATTGTGATTACAAAAAATGTCTAATATAATAAGGATTGAAAAGAGAACTGATAATTACAGTTATGTGGAGGAAGATAAAATGTTTCGTATATTGAGTGAAGAAAAAATAATTTCCACAATAATACTATTAACAATAGTATTGAGCATGGTAAGCAAAATTATGATGAGCATATTATACCAAAATATGATAAAAGAAGCAGATAATATGTCTACGACCAATCATAAAATACTAAAACAATGTAAGCTAAAGTTTGCAAACTGCTATCAGCTAAATCAGGGAGTTGCTAATATTCCTGTTTTTGTGGACAAGTTTTTAAATAAGCTTTCCATTGGTCCATTAACCTTACAAACCATATATCATCTATCAGGGCAGTTAATGCTTTTATCGGTTTTCTTTGCGGGTGTTGGTGTATGTAAGAGTATTATTATAGGAAGAACACTCGGCGAGATACTTCCTTTTTATATTATAAGCTTCTTTGGATTATATTTATATTTTTCTGTTTCCTCTATTGCCGATGTGAAAGGGAAAAAGAGAATTTTAAAGATATGCCTTGTGGATTATTTAGAAAACCATATGGTAAATAAGCTTGGAAAAACGGAAAGAGACTTAGAAATTGTGGCTCCCAAAAATGGAGGACGCAGTGTGGATGTAATGGCAATTAATAGCTTTGATAAAAGAAGTAAAGAGGCTACTGAGTTTACAAAAGCAGATGAAAAGGAGCTGGAGGAGCTACTTAAAGAGTTCCTAACCTCGTAGTTTGCGAAATTGTTAAAAATTTATCTTGAATTTGATAGGCATCTTTGCTACACTGAAAAAGATTAATGGGAACAATAATTTTTAATTCAAAGGAGTGGAATCATGAGCACAAAAGTGACATTTGATTATTCAAAAGCATCTTCCTTTATTTCCGCAGATGAAATAGCAAGAATGAAGAAGTTAACCTTAGATGCCAAAGACGTATTAGTAAGTAAAACAGGGGATGGTAATGATTTTTTAGGATGGATTGATTTACCAGTAGATTATGATAAAGAAGAATTTGCGAGAATTAAAACCGCAGCAAAGAAAATTCAGGGAGATTCAGAAGTGCTTGTTGTAATCGGTATTGGTGGATCATACTTAGGAGCAAGAGCTGCAATGGAATTCTTAAACCATAGCTTCTTTAACATGGTAGATAAGAGCGTACGTAAGGCTCCAGAAATTTACTTTGCAGGTAATTCCATTAGCTCTACATATCTTAAAGATTTAATTCAGGTAATTGGAGATAGAGACTTCTCTGTAAATATTATCTCAAAATCTGGTACAACAACGGAGCCAGCAATTGCATTCCGTGTATTTAAAGAGATGCTTGAGAAAAAATATGGAAAAGCAGAAGCGGCTAAGAGAATATATGCAACTACAGATAAGGCAAGAGGAGCACTTAAAAACCTATCAACAGAAGAAGGATACGAAACATTTGTTGTTCCTGATGATGTAGGTGGACGTTTCTCAGTTCTTACAGCAGTTGGTTTACTTCCAATCGCCGTTAGCGGTGCAGATGTTGATAAGCTTATGGAAGGTGCTGCAAGCGCCAGAAAGAACTGTTTAGAAAAAGACTTTGAAGAGAATGATGCTCTTTTATATGCAGCAGTTAGAAATATTCTTTTAAGAAAAGGCAAAACGGTAGAAATCTTAGCAAACTATGAACCTTGTGTTCACTATGTAAGTGAATGGTGGAAACAGCTTTTCGGTGAAAGTGAAGGAAAAGATCAAAAAGGTATTTTCCCTGCAAGTGTTGATTTAACAACAGACTTACATTCTATGGGCCAGTTCATTCAGGATGGTTCCAGAATTATGTTTGAAACTGTAATAGATATTGAGAAATCACGTGAAGAGGTTATTATTCAGGAAGAAGCAGTTGATCTTGATGGCTTAAATTACTTAGCTGGCAAATCAGTAGATTTCGTAAATAAGAGTGCTATGAACGGAACAATTTTAGCTCACACAGATGGTCAAGTTCCTAACTTCATAGTAAAGGTACCAGAGGTAAATGCTTTTTACTTAGGCGAACTATTCTACTTCTTTGAGTTTGCTTGTGGCGTAAGTGGCTACTTAAATGGTGTAAATCCATTTGATCAACCAGGCGTTGAAAGCTATAAGAAAAATATGTTTGCTCTTCTTGGAAAAGCTGGTTTCGAGGCTGAAAGAGCGGAATTGATGAAGAGATTATAAGATATACCTTTTAATCCCCCACATCCAAATTTTCATTGAAAGTTTTTGTGGCATTATTTTCACATAAAAATGTTGGCATTTCACATAAAGGGAGCAGATAGACATATCGCTTCCTTTTTTGGCGTCTTTTATAGCCTTCTGTGCCACTTTTGCTGGTGAAACAATTCCAGGGTATGTTACTTTTTTACCACCTAGTTCTTTCGGTATCATTCCAGTATCTACCCAGCTGGGGCATACAGCAGTTGAGGTTATTCCTAGTGGTTTTAATTCTACATTTAATGCGCGAGAGTAACTGCGCTCAAAAGCCTTTGTCGAAGCATATAAATTGATATAGGGTACCGGTTGAAAGGAAGAGGCAGAGGACATATTGATAATTCTGCTTCCCTTTGCCATAAATGGAATACATATATTTATCAAGACAACAGGCACTTTACAGTTTAATGCGATAGTCTCTTCAAGCTCAGCAATATCAAAATCTTTTGATGCCATCATTTTAGAAATCCCTGCATTATTTACAAGATAAGAAACTTTTACATTCTTTTCCTTTAGTAAGTTTTGGATTGAGATTAAAGCCCCAGGCTCGGTTAAATCCGCACATATAGGTACAATTTTCTCTCCAAACTCTTTTTTTAAAGCAATAAGTCGTTGCTCATTTCTACCAACAACCCAGATTTCATCAAGGGTTTCTTTAACTAGTTCTCTTACAAATTCCTTTCCAATTCCACCAGTAGCTCCTGTTACAATTGCTATTTGCATTGTGTATATGCCCCTTTCTACTTATCTTTTAATACAACTCGTGCTAAATCCTGAGCAGTAATCATTTCATATTGTGTGGTAAATAACTTTTTTAAGGCGTAGAGATAAATAACACCCCAATAATAGTCTGCAAGTTTCAGAGGGGAGCCAGATACTACACTTCCTTCTTTTTGTCCTTGTTCAATAATCTTTGCTGTATATTTATAGAAATCTGATTGATAGGTGGTATTTCCTGCATCAAAATCACTTTTTTCAAAAAGCATCTGTGTATTTAACGCTACGTTTGCGGCATAGTGTTCATCTTCTTCTAATTTATCCATTATAGATTTTGATAAAGTAGCAATTTTTTGTTTTGCGGGGATGGGTAATCCAGTTAGGAGCTTTAATTCTTTCAAGTCTTTACTGTTATTTATCATTTTAAAAATTTCATGAAACAAGGCTTCCTTTGAATCAAAATATAAATACATGGTTCCTTGAGCAATTCCAATATGCTTGGCCAAATCACTTATCTTGGTTCCAGAGAATCCGTTCTTTGCAAAATATATGATGGATTCATGTAGTATTTTACTACGCATTTCTTCTCGTATTTCTTGGCATCTTTCAGGAGACTTAGGCATTGTATGTTCCTCCGTTTATGTTTAATGAATAATAATTCATTCATAGAATAAACTTTTCCTATTATTTTGTCAATAAGCATTAAAAAAAAATCGCAACCCATAGGTAAAATTTACAACCGATTTACAAACTTTTACCTAATGCAGATATTTTGTAAAGTCAAATTTATTCTATAATAACCATGTTTGATAAGAGAAAAAACGGAGGAATGAAAAAGATGAGTTCATTAAAAATTGCCCATATGACAGACACACATGTTTTGAAATCATATGAAGGACAGCAAATGGAAAGTATTTTTACAAATGGAACACAGCCAGCAGAAAAGATGAAAAAAATGCTGAAAAAGGTATTAGACCAAAAAGCAGATTGTATGATTATTTCTGGTGACATCGTTCATGAAGGCGTAACAGAAGATTATAAGTATGTAAAAGAAATGGTAGATGAAGTGCTTGGGGATAAAGTAAAGGTGATTTATGTTTGTGGAAATCACGATAGAAAAGAAGCATTTTGCGAGGGCCTAGAAGTTGTAGGAAGTGGCGATAGCATTTATTACGTTACATATGTAAATGAATATAGAATCGTTGTTTTAGATTCCGCAGTAGAAGGAAAAGAGCATGGAAGCATTAGCAAAGAGCAAACCGATTGGTTAAAGAACACATTAAAAGAGACTTATGGAAAAGGAACAATTCTTACCTTCCATCACCCAATTGTTTGGGATGCAGAGGGGTTAGCAATGTCTGTTTCTAATGAAGTAATGGATATTATTAATAATAGTGACATAATTGCAATTTTATGTGGACATACCCATAGCAATAACATTCAGCCAGTTGGCAATACTGTGCAGTATACAGCAGATTCCACCGCCTTTGGTATGGAGCTAACAGAGGACAATATTGCATTTATGGGAACAGCAGCTATGAATTTCTATAATGTAGTAGAGGGCAAGGTTAGTGCTCACACAGAAACCTTAGACGAGCACCCAACAGTTCTTGCAAAATTTAGTATGCAACAATTGTTATCAATGATGAATTAAGAAGAGATGATGGAGAAAAGTATGAAAAAATTTATTAGCTTAGTTTTATGTGTAGTGCTTAGTATGAGTGTCTTAGTTGGTTGTGGAGATGTAACAGAAACTGGAAATAATGAAATTGTAACGATAAAAGAGGAAGAGGTACCTACAAGCTTATTAAGTCCTGAAAACCCAATTACAGTTACCTTTTATTCTTATAGCTTGGGATATCCTACTATGAAGCCAGGTATGGAACACCTCATTAGTTCCTTTAACGAAACCGTGGGAGCTGAAAAAGGAATTGTTGTTGAAGGCATTACCGATGATATGACAAAATTTAAGACAGATATTCAGGCAGGTAATCAAGTAGATGTGGTACAAATGCCTTTTGGTATGTTAGACAGCGCAAGAACAGCCTTAGGTTTTATGGCTTATGAAGATGTTTTTCCAGAAACAGAACTAGCAGAACATTTAAATGGAATTTCTGATAACGCTCTAAAGCTAGCAGAAATTGATGGGAAGAAATATGGTCTTGCTTTTACCTTTAGTACCCCCATTTTATATATCAATGGACAGATTTTTGAAGATGCTGGTTTAAATCCAGAAAACCCTCCTAAAACATGGGAAGAAATGCTATCTATGGCTCAGCAGATTAAGGAAAAAACAGGTAAAAATGGTTTTGCCTTATCCCCATACAATGGCTGGGTAACAGAAAGTATTATTTATACAGCGGGTTCAGACGTATTATCACAAGACAAAACAGAAGCTGTATTTGCTAATGATGCTACGGTAGCAGCATTTGAAACCTGGAAAGAATTTTTCACATTAGGCTGTGCAGTAGCAGGCTCTGATAACGAAGCAATGCAGGAATTTATGGCAGGAAATGTTGCAATGCATATTCAGTCTACATCTGTTCTTAGTGGCATGATTGCTTCTTCTGAGGCAGCAGGCTGGCAGCTTTATGGTGCAGCAATCCCAGCAATCGGTGAAAACCAAGCTGTACCTGTTAACTCTGGAAGCTGCTTAGCAGTACGCCCAGATTCTAAGGAAAAGGCAGCAGCAGTTTGGGAATTTATTAAATACGTAACTGGTGATGAGGGTTACACTATTATAACTTCAGAAATTGGTTACCTACCACTTAGAACCTATTTAGCAGACGATCCAAATTACTTAAAAGGCTTTGTTGATCAGTATCCACTACTTAGAATCAATTTAGAGCAGCTTGAAAGAATTCGTCCAGTAACTATATGGCCAGGAAAATGCTTCACAGAAGCTTATACTCTATTTAATGATGCAGTGCAAGAGGCACTTACAACAGATGCAAGTGTAGCAGATGTTTTAAACCGCGCTCAGAACGATATTAACCAGTTGTTACAGTAGAAGGGGAAGTAGGTTTCCATATATGGATATATCAGTTTCAAATTCAAAGGCCATAACAAGACAAGAATCAGTTGTTAGAACCATGTTTCGTGTAAAAAAGAAAAAGGTAACCTATAAGCCTTATCTTTTTCTTTTACCAGCGGTACTAATGCTTGGATTTTGGATATACAAGCCATTACTTACCACATTAGGGTATAGCTTCTATGAATGGAGCATGGTTCCAGGTACACATCCAGTTTTCAATGGTTTAAAAAATTTTACCAAACTGTTTAGTAATAAATATTTTGGTACAGCCCTTATAAATACAGGTGAATACATTTTAGGCATGATTCCATTTGCCATTGTAATACCCCTGTTTTTATCCGTAGCAACACAGGGGCTTTCTGAAAAGCCAAAGAAAATTTATAGAGCCTTTTTCTTTATCCCTATGATAATGGCACCTGTAGCAATCAGCACCATTTTTCAGTGGCTATTACACCCAAGCAATGGACTTATAAATCATTTATTACAGGTTTGGGGAATCACACAAAATAATATTTCCTTCTTTTCCACAAAAGGGTTTGCAAAGGCAATGATTATCTTCATTTCCGGATGGAAGATGCTAGGTTTTTCAACCTTAATGTTTTCTGCTGCGCTTAGTGGAATCGATAAGCAGTATTATGAAGCCGCTTCTATTGACGGAGCAGGAAAATTCAGAAGCTTTTGGCACATTACGCTAACCATGATTTCACCAACCATAATGATGATGCTTATGATGAGTGTATTATTCTCTAGCCAGTGGAGCTTTGCATACATAGATGTATTAACCCAGGGTGGACCTTTTGGTTCTACAACAAATATCTATTATCTCATGTATAAATTTGCTTTTAGTGATATGAATGTAGGAGTGAGCGCAGCGGCGGCAGGGCTATTTATGCTTGTGTTTGGTATCTTAGCACTTATTCTACAGGGAATAAGCAAAAAAGTTGCTTTTTATGATGATTGATAGCAAAGAAAGAGTGAGAGAATATGAAAAAGATAACATTGAATTTAGGAAGGCACTTTTTATTACTGCTCCTTTCCTTGGTGGCAATTTTTCCTTTATATTGGATGATAATATCCTCCTTTAAAGGGGAAGCAGAAATTTTTAACTTTTCCTTTTTACCAAAGGAATTTAACTTGATTAATTACTTTTATGCCTTTCAGCAAATGCCCATGATAAGAATGCTTTGCACATCTATCATTAGTAGTGCGGTACAAATGGCACTTCAGCTTTCAACAGCGGTTCTTGTTGCTTATGCATTAATGAGATGGGAGTTTAAAGGAAAAGGTCTTATATATGGAATTTTAACCTTGACCTGGCTAATTCCTTTCCAGGCAATTATGGTGCCAAACTATGTGCAGATTAATCAGTGGGGCTTAAATGGTTCCTTGGCTGCAATTATTTTGCCAAACATGGTATCTGCATATGCTTGTATTTCTATGTATCAGTCCTTTCAGTCTTTTCCAAAGGCATTAATTGAAGCGGCATTAATTGATGGAAGTGGAGAGCTAAAAATATTAACACAAGTAGTCATTCCAAGCATGAAGGCGGGTATTGCGTCTTTGGGAATCATGCTATTTATTACTACATGGAATGACTATATGTGGCCAATGCTGGTAGTAAAAAAATTGGAAAATGCGCCCATTCAGATTGGGCTGAAATCTTTTGTTAGCTCGGATGTAAATCTATGGGGCTCACTTATGGCAGCAACTACAGTGTCATGTATACCAATTTTAATCTTATACTTAATACTACAAAAGAACATTGTAGATTCATTTATGAAATGGGGTATCAAATAATGGAAAATATTAAGGTTTCACAACCATTAGAGTTAAAGCAGGCCTTTAACGTGAGGGATTTGGGAGTATATTATAATAAAGCAGGACAAAAGCTTCAGGAAAAAAGATTTTTACGTGCAGATGCATTACATAGCCTGACAAAAGAAGATATTGAGGTTATAAAAAGCTATGGAGTTACCTGTATCGTAGATTTGAGAAGCCCAATGGAGCTTGAACAAGCACCATGCATTTTAAAGAAGGAAGAGGATATTACTTACTATTCCATTCCACTTTTTGATGACATTCAGTCCAACGATGGAAGTGTAAAAATGCCAGAGAGCTTATATAGCTTGTATCAGAGTCTTTTAGAAGATTCAGCACCTCAAATAAGAGAGGTTTTACGTAGCTTTTTACGTCATGGGAACACCTGTTGCCTCTTTAACTGTACTGCAGGAAAGGATAGAACTGGCATTATTGCAATGCTACTTCTTGGCCTTGCAGGCGTAGAGGACGAAGTGATTGTAGCGGATTACTCAGTCAGCGCAGAAAACATGAGTCCAGTCTTTTCTAAGCAAAGAGAAGCTATGAAAAAGGCGGGTTATGAAATTGCCGAGTTCTTGCTAGATTCCAGAGCAGAAGAAATGGAAAAAACTTTGGCCTTTGTAAAAGAAAGATATGGAAGCATTCAAAACTATTTGCAAAAGCTACTGTCTGAAAGCGAAATAAATGGTTTGAGAAGTAAATTAGTTTTGGGATAAAAAGGATATGGCAAGCCCCTCACTTTGTAAGAAAGAGAGGGGTTTTGATTTTGTAAACGTATTTATTGTTTTTTAGCCAAGTACATTGTTATTTTGTCATAAAGAGTTATTTTGTTGCCTGCAGCAAGGATAACGTTTCTGATTCCTTCATAAAAGTTTGATCTATCAGGTTCTTTAAGTGATATATGGTCGCTATGGGTTCCAATGAGTGAAACATAATCGTCAGCAGTGTATTCTCGCGTTTTGAGGTATTCACGGCGTTCAAGACTAGTAAAGCCATACTTATCGCGTCCATCATAGTCCAAACTGCATTTATATTCTGCTTCGGGATGAAAATACTTAGCATAGACTTCTTGAATTTGTGAGTATAATGGCTCATCGGTATAACCACCACCTGGACGTACATTAGGGCGCATCATAAACATTGCAAAGGTTCCACCACTCTTTAGCATATTGTATGCTTTTGAATAACCTATTTGTTCTGGTATCCATTGAAAAGCAGCAGCAGAATATACCAAATCAAACGCCTCATTCTCAAAGGGATGAGTTTCAAAGTCAGCATTAATAAGATCAAAGTTTTTATAAGAGCTGTATTTTTCTTTCATTATTTTGCTGAAGGTTTCACCCAATTCAATTGCTAAATACGAACAGCCAGTTTTTAAGATGGGCTCCGTAGCTTGACCTGTCCCAGGGCCAACCTCAAGAACTTTTTTACTGGGATCAAGCTTTGCATACGAAATAAGGTCATCAAAAAGTTCCTCGCAGTAGCGAGGCCGCCATCTATCGAATTGTTCAGGTACTTGTTCAAATAATGTTCTATTATCCATAAATACGCCCCCATTTATTTTTTACTTAATTATAGCAAAAATAATCAAGATAATATATATTCTAGCTAATAAAAAAAGAAAAACAGGGCATATTTATAACTAAGTAAAATATAAAGGAAGTAAATAAATATGGATGGAAAATACGTGGATAAAAAAGAGCAAAAAATTGAAAAGGAACAAGAACAGCTCAATATGTTCAACTCTGTTACTCAAAAGGCAAAGCTAGAAAACCAAAACCAACAGCATAATGTGAGAAAAGAAGGAATTGGACCGATTAATCAGAAGAGATAGCGTTCGAAAGAATGCTATCTTTAGTTTGTGGTTTTATATTAAGAAAATATCGAATTAACAATTGACAATCAGGAGGGTGTTACATATAATTAAGTTCTAGATGTATAATTCAATGTATTATCTTTTAAGCACTATCTGGAAAATCTTCCAAATTATTTCACACTATAAAACGTTAAAAAACTTTGATAATTGAATAGACTTTACAGCCTGCTTATGATACACTTACACTACAAATTGGAAAGGAGTGATAATATGAGAGGCGACGAAAAAATAGATTTAGTACTTGAAAAAATGTCAGCTATTGAAACCAAAGTATCTAACATTGAAACCAGAGTATCTAACATTGAAACCGAAGTATCTAACATTGGAACCGAAGTATCTAACATTGGAACTAAAGTAACCAGCATTGAAACTAGAGTATCATGTATTGAAAATGATATGGTTGAAGTAAAAGCTGATTTAAGACGTTTACATCGTGATGATAAGTTAATTCTCGACGAAGTAGAAAGAGTGCACTCCATTTTAGATATGCATAAATTAGATAAACAAGTACATACCGCATTGGTATAAAATAATAAAGCAAGGTGTAAAGTCTACTGAATAATCAAGGGCTCTGCACCTTTTATTTTTGGAAGGTTATCTTTACAAAGAAGAATAATTGTTCTAGAATATTATCTGAACAACTGAAAAGGAGAATTCCCATGAATATCGTTTCATTAGAAAGAAATAGTGTAGGCACAGATGTAGATATGTCATGCTTTCAAAAGCTTGGAAATGTAACTTATTATCCAAATACAGTTACACCAGAGGATGTGGCGGAGCGTATCAAGGATGCAGATGTGGTTATTGCAAATAAATCACCTATGAATGAAAACACACTAAAGGATGCAAAGAACATAAAACTTATTTGCGAATTAGCTACTGGCTATGATAACTGTGATTTAGCATATTGTAAAAGCAGGGGAATCAAGGTTGCCAATGTAGTGGATTATTCCACGAGCATGGTGGCTCAGCATACCTTTACACTTGCCCTAGCTTTAGTTCAGAAGCTTCCACATTATGATGACTACGTAAAATCAGGGGCTTACAGTGCGCAAGATAGATTTTCTAATTTTGATATTCCATTTACAGAGCTTGAAGGTAAGGTTTGGGGTATTATGGGAATGGGTAATATTGGTAGAAGAGTTGCGAAGATTGCAACCGCTTTTGGATGTAAGGTGATTTTTCATTCGATTACAGGAAAAAGCCAGATTACAGATTACCCTCAGGTAGATAAAGATACCCTATTAAGGGAAAGCGATTTTCTTTCCTTGCATTGTCCTTTAAGTGACTTATCTCGTAACTTTATTGATAGAGAAGCTTTAAAGAAAATGAAAAAGACCGCTGTACTAGTTAATGTTGCTAGAGGGCCAGTAGTAAACAATACAGATTTATATGAGGCGTTAGTAGCAGGAGAAATTATGGCAGCAGGCCTTGATGTATTAGAAAAGGAACCACTAGAATTAAGTAATCCATTAAGCAAGATAAAGGATAGCAACCAGCTTATTATTACACCACACCTAGCATGGGGAAGTGTAGAAGCCAGAACTCGCTGTGTAGACGAGGTTTATAAGAACATAGAAGCCTTTATGCAGGGCATTGATAGAAATGTAGTAAATTCATAGAAATATAAAACGTAGATGATTCTAGAAACCATCTACGTTTTTGTTTTTAGCAAAACACTTTAATCCTATAACTATCATGAAAATGCCAAGCAAAGAAAAAAGAATACTTTTAATAACATAATAAACGGATAATGTAAATGGTGGTTCTCCATCTATACCTATTGGCAAAGTAAGGGGATATGTGGAAAAAAAATTCCCTCCATATATATCAGTAAAAACATGCAGAATAAATACAGATAAAATAAGTGTTGCCAACATTATACGATGGTGTATGATATTTACTCCAAGAAGGCCCATTCCGAACAGTAGGAAAAAGGAAGGTAAAATCACGATTAACGTAGGAAGTAAAAAAGAGTCCCAATCGGAGAAACCAAAAACCATTTTGTAAAATAAAGTACTTATCCCAAGGGAAAAAGCCAGAAGTAAAATATACATTGCCATAACTGCAGCACATTTAATCAAACCATATCGAAAACGATTAACAGGAGTTGCTGATATGATTTCATTAGTATGCGTTTCTCCCACAAACTGTTTATATAAAAAGAAGAGTATTATAAGCATTAATATTGGTTGTATTCGTGATAAGTATTCTCCATAGCTCCAGGGTGAAAAAGGAGCTGTATAGCCAACACCATAAATAATCTCGCTCGCTAGAACAAAGTAGCCATAGATACAAGTTATTATTAAGGATAACCAAAAAAATTTATTTACAATAAGGCGTCTACATTCATACTTAAAGATTTTAGTCATATAAGTTACCAAGCCTTTCTAGAGAAAGATCCTCTTCGGTTAAGCCACAAGCATCTAAAAAATCTTGATAGGTAATGAAAGGAGAAGAATTTGTCTCTGATAGTTCTTTTAGTACAGCATCCATTGCAGACTCACCCCCTAATAATTTAGCAGCATAATATATTTTGAGAGGCATAAGGCTGTATTTCATCGTTGCGCCTTCATTTACATGAATGGTATCTGCAAAGTTTTGTGGCATAAAGCTCAAATATTCCGAATGTCGATGATAAAAACTTCTTTGCATTTTGGAAACCTCGTCTTTCCAATTTGCTACATAGTTTTCATAGCCGTATTCTTCGCCATATTTTTCTTTGTATAGACGGTAAGTAGCATAAACGGTAAGACCCTCAGAGGACCATTCAGGATAAGCTTCAGATTCTTCACAAGATGTATTAAGTCCCCACCACTGATGAATAATTTCATGTGCCAAAATCTCCTTGTCACTAGCGCCCTTCCATGACTCACTGAGGGAATCAGGAGAAAAGGTGGTTTCTGACATTTTACTTGAGCCATTTGAAGCGGTTCCACCAAAAAGAAAGACGGAGGTTTGAATTAGCCTTAAATTTCCATTTTCTAAATATCTAAGAGGTCCGTAGTGCTCAGTACAATAGCTAAATACATCTGTAAGAACTTCATCAATATCATTATTCTCCAAAAGTTCACTATAGCTTTCATTATAGTAAAACTTGGCATGAATATTATTTGCATCAATTTCTCTGCATTTGAAAGCAGCCGCATTAAGTCCCAGGCTGTCAAAATTACTTTTTATTTGCCAAGTTGCTGTTCCGTCTTCGTTTTCAGAAAGTAGCTCTATTTTTTGATCAACATATTCAGTTAGAGGGATAAGCCCTCTTGGTAAATCAATATTTACACAGGTGGTATTTCCCCCTCCTATGCGAGGCATCAAGGACGAGACGCTTAAATCCACATTTTCTTTACTTATTGAATCAATGCCCGGTGTAGATTGATTAAATCCCCAATTCATGGGATATCCACCATATTCCACTTCTATTTTAATGTTTGTGCCCTGTGGTATCTCAAATTCAATGTGCTTTACTAGATAATTATCATCCTTTAGGTCGACAAAACTTATATTTTCACCATTAATTTTTATACTATACACATGATACCCACTATTTATAACTAATTTCTTTATAACAGGCTTAGTTAGCCGTGAAATTATGTATTCTACATTTCCATACATTGTACCTTTTTCAACATCTGGTCTTAGATTAGCAACCACTGATTTAACGATAATACTTTCCCCTGTATCGGCAATTGCATCCCAGTCTACTACTGCAGACGCATGATTATAAAAGGGCTGATTACTATACATATATAGGCTGATTAAAATAAGACCAGCACCTAAAAAAGTAAAAAAATAGTTTTTAATTTGATGCATATTATGCCATGCTGACCCTAAGAAGCCTTTTCCATATTTTCTAATAAACAACAGAGAAATTATCCATGTGCCTACTAATAACAGCAGCCAAAAAATGCGATTATATAATGTCATTTGGAGTAATCTATCATTTCCAAAGCCGTCTGATAGTGCAGGCATATTGGGATTTATCCAACGAAGGATAAAATTATTTTGGCTAGATGACGAAAAGCCATATAGAGAAAATATGGTCAGCAATATTACCGTAGCATCTTTTCGATATGTAAGGTGATAACAGATAGATGTAAAAAGTATTCCTATCCACATACAAGGTATCATATATAAAGCGTAGGCTTTTATATATAATGTCAAATTAAATAGGGCACCCATTTTAAACGTAGTGTATGGTAAATACAGTAAGAGAACTAAAATACTTGTTATGCAGGAGACTAAAAAAACTGCTATTACTCTAGAAATGCTTAGTACAACTGGTGAAATAACCGCTTCAGTAATAGTAGCGGTCCTAAATTTGTTAACCCTATCCATTTCCAATAAGGTAAAGCAGGAAAAGGTCACAAAAGCGCCAACAATTCCGAACATTAAAGGGTTAATAATGACTTGAGTTCCTGCTGTCTGAATAGGATTAATTTTTATTACAAATCCCAAAAGTGGTGAAAGTAAAGTTAACAAAACATAAAACCATGTTTTTTTATCTTTAAAAGTTCGCTTTATTTCAACGTAAAAACTAGAAGAGATTATCATATTTATTTACCCCTCTGTATCAGGAACATGTATGCATCCTCAAGGGAAGGCTCCGCAGGGATTGCAAATTCAGGCAATGATTCTGAAACAACGCGACATGAGATACCTTCGGTTGTATTTACCTGTGCTGTTACAATTATATCTTTATTTATAGCTACCCCATTTTGAATAAAGGTACCCACATGTCCGCGGGCTAACACAATTAATTCTGCAGGGCTGCCGTCAAATAATATCTTTCCCTTATCAATAACAATGAGTCTATCGCAAATAGATTGGACATCATCAATGATATGGGTAGATAAAATAACAATTTTCTCTTGTGAATTTCGTGAAAACAAATTTCGAAACTTTATTCGTTCTTCAGGGTCAAGTCCTACCGTAGGCTCATCTAAAATAACTAACCCAGGATTTCCTATAAGGGCTTGAGCAATCCCAACTCGCTGCCTTTGTCCACCAGAAAGTGTTTTAATTTTTGCATTGTACTTTTCTGTAAGATTTGTTTCCTCTATTATTTTGGATATTTCATCTTTAGGGCAGCGAATTCCCTTTAATGCGGCCATATAGTCAAGGAACTGCCAAACAGTAAGTTCATCATATAATCCAAAGGATTGAGGTAGATAACCTAGGCGACTCTTTAGCATCTTCTCTTTCTTTTGCATACTTTCACCATCTATTAAAATCTCGCCGGATGTGGGCAATAGTCCGGCGGTAAGAAGCTTCATTAAGGTACTTTTTCCAGCACCATTTGGTCCTAGCAGACCTATCATATTATTTCCTTGAATTTCTAAAGAGATGTTATCTAAAGCACATTTGCCTGCTTTATAAATTTTACTTACACCTTTTACTGAAATATTCATAAATTCCCCCTACAGTCTGAGTTTAAATAATGTGTTTAATTGTTCTTAGGCACTTAATCTTGTTTTTTTCCTTGTCCAAACTATGTGAGCGGGTAAAATGTTTTTGTACCTATATACACTCATTACAACGCCTAATAGAATATAGCTTGCCAATATCAAACTGCCATTATCTGATACAAGAGGTAAAAAGGCTTGCAGGTTTTGAATTAAACCTAAGTTCCCAAGTATGTTTAGGAAGGCGGTAGTAAGTAAAACCATGCCACACCCACAGCCCATAAGCATTCCAAGCTGATTTTTTTGTTTCAGAGATACTTTTATTAATCTTAAAAAAAGTAAAATGAGAATGAAACTTATTAGAATACCTACTAAAACACCAAAATTTGATATTAAAGAAGTAAAGGTAAAATCGTTTTTGTCATTAAAGGCTAGTATTAATTCCATTTCCTTATGGCTAGCTGTCCAATGAAAGCTTTGACCTAGAAATAATAGCAAAATAGGAGCCAAAATGGTAATGGACCAAAATAATGTTAAAGTAAATCCTTTAGAAACCTGAAACCACCCCTTCCATACAGCTAGTGAAAAAGCAACTGCCATCGAAAAAAATAAAACAAAAGAAATACTTAGTAATGAAAGATCCCAAGATATAAAGAGAGGAATAAACATCCATATCAAAGATTTGAAAACCCCTAGCTTTCCAGTGCCATAGTATTGGTAAAGTAATGCACAATAGATAGGAACATAAAAAAGTAAAAGAGCATGTGACAAAGGAGAATAGAGATACATCCTTAAATTATGCTGTATAATTTCATCCCCACCTACAATTGATATCCCCATGGTATAAGAAAATTGAAGGATAAAAAATAAAAGTCCAATTCCAATCCATTTTGCATACTTTGCTATAAGACTGTAGTCAATGCGATATACTAAAAGCATAAGAAAGAATCCAAGGCACGTTAAAAGAATAAAATTTGTGTTATGATGTAATAAAATGGCAACAGCGCTTAGTATAGCCACAAGAATAACGATATCCCAAGCCATATTAGGTTTATGAACCATATCTAGTGAAATACCATTTTCCACAGGACTTCCCATATCTTTAATTGCAGCCACCTCTGCCTCATTTGCAGACATGCCACATTCGAGATTGTATTCAATCTGTTCTTCTATATGAGAGCGTATTTCGGTTTCGATCATTGGATGTGCTTTTTTACATCTAATTTGTTCAAGCATTAATCTGATATATTCATTCATTATTTATACCCCCATTGCTAATACATTAAATACAGAATCAGAATATACCTTCCATTCTTCGGTCTTGTGCTGTAGATGTCCAATGCCTTGTTTTGTTATGCTGTAGTATTTTCTCAGCTTTCCACTTGCAGATTCTTCGTAAGTGGTAACAAAACCTTTATCCTCCAAGCCATGTAAAAGTGGATAAAGGGTGCCAGCCTTTAGTTCAAACACATTTTGAGATCTGGAGCGAAGGGTATCAATCATCTCATACCCATACATATCTTTTTCGGATAACAGCTTTAAAATAAGTAATGTTAGACTTCCTGCTATAAGGGATTTATCAATAGTCATATTTTCCTCCTTTTTTATATAGGCTACCTATATATCTTGTTCTTATTATATATAGGTAGCCTATATATGTCAATAAAAAAAACTCCCACAGAAAAAAATCTGAGAGAGTAGGATTACATATCGAAATAGCAATGCCCCGTTATATAAATATATTCCTTTATGAGTGAAGGGCACTTTAAATTATTAAAAATCTTGCACCATTATATTTTTATCTCTTTTTTGAAAAATATAGTGCATCATTTTGGGAAAGTAGATATAAGCAATACTGATTCATGCTTATGCCTTCGCTTTTGGAATGTTCAGCTAATTGACGGTGCAAAGATTTGGGAATGCGCAATTTAAATTGACCAGAAAAATTGTCATCTGATACTGGATCGGGAATAGAAATACCATCTTCAATAGCAGCTTCTAACCATGCTTTTTTGGCATCTTTTGCGTTCTTAACTGCAACTTCTACGGTATCTCCAGCGGAAAAGCATCCTGGTAGCTCTGGAAAAGAAACAACGTAACCTCCTTCAGAAGTATCTTCAATAAGTTCCATTCGATAAGGTTTTGAAAGATAATCACTTAATGTTTTCATTATTAAATACCTCGCTTTCAACAACTTCTTTTACTTTTTCAACGTAAACTTTTTAAATACCTCCTTATTATACAGTGGTGTCACATACGGTGTCAAGGCGTTTGGCAATATAAAAAAGATTATTCTTTCTACAAAAGAATAATTATTAAAAAATATAAATATCATAAATTGGGGAAAGAGTAGTAAATAAAGATTTGATATAAAAGAATTAGAGAGAATTATTAAAGGAGATAGAATGTATATCATCCATCTCCTTTGCTGTATATAGAATACCACAAAAACCCGAAAATTACAAGTCTTGTAAAGGCATAAGCGCAGTAATATAATGAACTTTCACATGGAGGAATAGGGATATGGATGGAAAGCTATTTGAACTATTGCAAGTAAAAAAAGAAGAGAACGAAGTGACAGCTTTGGTGGCTAGCAATGAGAAAACGGGGCAGTTTGGGCTACAGCTAACAAAGGAAGAAGCAAAAGCACTTGTGGTTTGCCGAAATGAGAGCTTAAAGAAGTATAAGCGAGTTGAATTTGGAGAAGGAATATTGGATAAATTAATCTATACCTTCTGTGATTCTCAGTATCTAAATTCTGGAAACTATCTAGAAACCTTGGAACGTTTGCAGGATGCCTTTTATGAATTTAAAAACGAAACAGGTGATAAAATGACTGATGATGAGCTACTTACCTTTATGAAGGAGCAGTTTGAGGGAGTATGCTATGGAGACGTGGAATATCTAGAGAGCACTTGCCTAGATAGGTTAGCAACAGCCGTTAAAAAAGGCCATCGCGGATTTGAACAGTCAGGCGGCCATGGGGAATATGAAGAATTAAGCCAAGAACAAAGATGGGATAATGATCTGTACATGCAGGTAGCAAAGGAACTATTTTGGTAAGCCAGGAGGAGCAAAATTTTATGATGGAATTGGAGCAGCTTTTGCCATTAGTAGCAAGGCTTACAGAAAAATATACTTCAAAAGACAGTACCTCAGTGACTTATGAAGTGGGAAATATGCTGATGGAAGCGGTTATATATACTATAAACGAATGCTTTTTGGAGGAAGACACAGCGGTTTCAGCAGAGAAAATAGATGCAGATGCTGTATATAAAAAGGGTTATGATATTATCTTAAAGAAGGTTTATGAAGCAAAGGAAATATATGAAGGCTTGATTGAGAACTTTCAAGATTATGGGTGTAAAAATTATAAGGATACCATTATAAAGGGCATGCCGAAGTTTTTTGTTAAATATGATGCGAAGTTTTCACCACAAAACCATCTGCTGATGCTTGACTATCCTATGCTTTCTCCTAGAGAGGATCTATGTGGAATTGATCTAATTTTAGAATACCTAAAAGCAATTCGTCTGGAAGCAGAGTTTATGAGCTACTTTGATGTAGCGACTATTAGGAATCTGCTTAGAAGCATATCACCTGAATACCAATCATTATATTTTGATAATATTTGCTATCCGGTGCTATGGAATGCCATAGGCTGCGCCATTGTAGATAAGCCCTTAAGTAAACTAAAATTGGATGCTCAAGATGAAAAGGAAATTAGAGACTTCTTCCGCGGTGATTCCCTTGACCAAATTGAGAATAGAATAAGAGGAATACTTCGTATGCTTACAAAACATATGAAATCTGAAGATGCTTTCATTTATTTTGAGAAAATAGCCAGGGATTATGCGGCAAGGCTATTAAATGGGGAAGAATATGTATTATAAGAGCTCAAAACTTGACAAGCTGGATAAATAAATGTAAGGTAGAAAAGTCAAGTTTAGGAAGTGAGAGGTTTGAATATGATAGATAAATGTAAAGAACTATGTAAAAAGTACGAAGAGATTATTGTTTATCTGATAGTAGGGGTATTAACAACTATTGTTTCGTGGGCAACCTGCTTTATTTGTAAATGGACATTTTTAAATCCAGATATAGAGTGGCAGAATGCAATTATTAATATTTTAGCTTGGGTAACGGGTGTGCTATTTGGCTATGTGACAAATAGAAAGTATGTTTTTAAGAGTCATAATCCAGAAATATTAAAAGAGTTTACTCAGTTTGCAGGAGCAAGGGTTTCGACACTTTTACTAGATATTGTAATTATGTTCTTAACAGTAAATCTCCTAAGCATGAACTACTGGATTGCGAAGATTTGTATTTCATCGGTATTGGTTATGATATTAAATTATGTTTTCAGCAAGCTATTTGTATTTAAAAAGGATAAAAAATAATACACATAAAAAGAAGGGAACAGCCACAATAAGTGGTTGTTCCCTTTTAAGTACGCATATTAAAATAATTTATCAAATCGGTCCATTGCTTCAATGGTATTTTCCTTGCTACCAAAAGCGGTTAGACGGAAGAAGTTTTTACCGTTTGAACCAAAGCCTGCGCCAGGCGTACCAACTACCTGTGCATTGTTTAGTAGATAATCAAAGAACTCCCAAGATTCCATGCCGTTTGGACATTCAAACCAAACATAGGGTGAATTGACACCACCAAAGTAGCGAATTCCTTTTTTATCAAGGCAAGCAGCAATAATGCGGGCATTTTCTTGATAATAAGCAATGTTTGCCCTACACTGAGCCATGCCAGCTTCAGAGAAAACGGCAGCAGCACCCTTTTGAACAATATAAGATACGCCGTTAAACTTGGTTGTTTGTCTACGATTCCACATTGCGTTTAGGGACATTTCAGTTCCATTAGATGCTGTGAATTTTAAATCGGTAGGAACAATGGTATAACCACAACGAGTTCCTGTAAAGCCTGCGGTTTTAGATAAAGAACAAAACTCGATGGCACATTTTTTAGCTCCTTCAATAGCAAAGATGCTACGAGGTAAGGTTTCGTCAGTAATAAAGCATTCATATGCAGAGTCATATAGAATAATCGCGTCGTTAGCTAGTGCATAATCTACCCATTCTTTTAATTGCTCATGATTATAAGCAGCACCAGTTGGATTGTTAGGAGAGCAGATGTAAATAATATCTACATGCTGGCTCTTATCTGGCATAGGAAGGAAGTTGTTTTCCGCATTTGCATTAATGTAAGTAACATTTCTTCCATTCATAATGTTTGTATCTACATATACAGGATAAACGGGATCTGGAATGAGGATAACATTATCTTTTGCAAATAAATCAGTAATATTTCCGGTATCGCTTTTGGCACCATCAGAAACAAATACTTCTTTGGCATCAATGGATACACCATTTCTTTCATAATAATCAACAACAGCATTTCTTACAAAGTCATATCCTTGTTCAGGACCATAGCCCTTAAAGGTTGCGGAAGAAGCCATTGCATCAACACCTTCGTGCATAGCATTTATCATATCACTTCCAAGAGGAAGTGTTACATCGCCGATACCAAGGCGAATAACCTTTTTATCAGGATTGGCATTAGTGTAAGCTGCTACACGCTGTCCAATTTCAGAAAAAAGATAACTTTCTTTTAGGTTTAGGTAGTTTTCGTTCAATTTTGGCATAATCGTTCTCCTTTTCTCGTTTATAAATTAAAGTTTCGCAATCATGTGCTCTACAAGGTTTGCAGAATGCTTTGCGGCTGCTTTTTCAAAGGTTGGGTAATCCATTTCGGCGCTATCATCTGCTTTATCTGAAATAGCACGAATAATAACAAAAGGAATCTTATTTAGGTAAGCTACTTGAGCAATTGAAGCCCCTTCCATTTCGGCACAATCACCAGAAAAGTTGTTAATGATATTTTGCTTTACTACTTTGCTGGAAATAAATTGATCTCCGCTGGTCACGCGTCCAGATAAAACGTTGATGTCTGAGTTAACTTCCTTACATGTTTCAAGGGCAAGCTGGATAAGAGCTTTGTCTGCTGGAAACTGACATATGCCTAGTTGTGGAACCTCTCCTAGTTGATATCCAAAGATAGTAGCATCTACATCATGGTGTAATGCATCGGTTGACACTAAAATATCGCCAATGTTAAGAGCAGCATTTAGAGAACCGGCAACGCCAGTGTTAATTATGTGGGTAACTTGGAAGGCATCTACTAATATTTGTGCACAAACAGCAGCATTCACTTTTCCTACACCGCTTTTTACAATCACAACATCCACATTGTTAAGAGATCCTAAATAAAAATCCATAGAAGCCCTGCTGGTTATATTGCGAATTTCCATTTTGCTTTTTAATTCTTCAACTTCAAGCTCCATAGCACCGATAATACCGATTTTGTTCATATCAATGTTCCTTTTCGTTAAGTATAGTTGCCGCGAGTTTTCTTGTCGCGGGTTTTTTTGCAAAAATCTATGCAAAAAGTGCGCAATCCATTTATTGGGGGTAGATTAATCTATCAGGAGTAATATCATACAATACGGTATTTAGGTATTTGTTTGCCAAATAGTTTGCCATTGGAAGGTTCATATCTAAATAATTTCCACAGTCCTTTGCAGAGGCACCAGGAACTTCTCCTTTAAAGTCGCGGATAAATTCAAACATTTCAATCATCAAGCTAGTAATATCCGTTGATTCAAGGTCACCAGCTAATAATAGGTAAAAACCAGTGCGACAGCCCATAGGACCAAAGTATATAGTTTTATCCTTATAATCTGCATGGTTTCTTAAAAAGGTAGCAGCAAGGTGTTCTATAGTATGCATTTCTGCAGTATTCATAACAGGCTCATCATTTGGGCTTGTCATGCGGAGGTCAAAGGTAGTGACAATGCTATTACCTACGTTATCCTTGCGTGAAACATAGACACCAGGTATTAATTTAATATGATCGATAGTAAAGCTTGCTATTTTTTCCATATAAGTTCTCCATTTCACCACATAAGTAGACATCGGTAGTGACCCCGATGTCTAAATACAAGAGTAGCGGATTTGCTAGTAAAAGTCAAGAAAATTGGCAAATCTATTCTAGTCCTAACTGTGTGCGGAACATGGAAGCATATTTTCCGTTTTGTGCCATAAGTTCGTTATGGGTTCCTTGTTCTTTGATGCCACCATCTTCTATAAGAAGGATTAAATCAGAATCCTTTATTGTGGAAAGGCGGTGGGCAATAATAAAAGAGGTTCTTCCGGCTGTAATGTTTAACATAGCAGAGCGAATTTTTTGCTCAGTTACAGTGTCCACGGAGCTGGTTGCTTCATCTAAAATTAAAATAGGTGCATCGGTTAAAATAGCTCTAGCAATAGTTAGTAGTTGACGTTCACCTTGACTTAAAGAAGCACCACCTTGGGTGAGTATGGTGTCATAGCCATCAGGTAGCCTTTGAATAAAGGAATCTGCTCCAGCAATTTGGGCGGTTTCTTCTATTTTATTTAAGGGAATATCTTGCCTTCCATAAGATATATTTTCACGAATGCTTACACCAAAAAGAGAGGTATCCTGTAATACAACACCAAAGGATTTTCGCAAATCCTGCATTTTATACTTTCGTAAATCGGTGCCATCTAAGAGAATGGAACCGTCATCAATATCATAAAATCTTGTTAGCAAATTGATTAGAGTCGTTTTGCCGGCGCCAGTAGGACCAACAACAGCTACTCTTGTGCCAGCAGGAATATGAATGCTGACATTTTTTAAAATAGGCTCATCAGCAACATAACCAAAGGTAACATCTCTTAGTTCAAAATCACCCTTTGGTAGAGAAAGGCTTAGAGCATCAGGTGCATCTTCAGGTTCAGGTTTTTCATCTATAATTTCAAAAATTCTTTCAGCACCAGCTACCGCGGTTTGAAAATTATTATATATATTTGCAATTTCTACAAAGGGTCTTGCAAATTGCTTAGAATAAAGTAAAAAGGTAGAAATAGTTCCTATGCTAATAAGGTCTTTTGTAGCCATAATTCCGCTAACAATAGCAATTAGAATATAGTTTAAATTATTAATAACGTTCATGATAGGCATAAGGAAACCAGACCAGATAAGAGCCTGGGTTGCCACATTGCAAAATTGCTCATTATTTTCTTCAAACTGTTCAATTGCCTGTTTCTCATGGGAAAAGGCTTTAATAATACTAAGTCCAGAGATGCTTTCCTCTACCTGACCATTTAGCCTTCCGAGAAGAACCTGCTGCTGCTTAAAAAGCTTTTTGGTACGCTTGGTAATGGTCTTGGTTAAGACAAAGACTAACACAACGGAAATAAAAGCAACTAATGTCAAGGTAAGGCTTTGTGTAAACATAAAGATGGCAATTCCAACAATTGTGAAAATATGGCTTAAAAGCTGGGTTAGTGAATCGGAAATGGTGGTACTGATGTTATCCACGTCGTTGGTTAGGCGGCTCATAAGCTCTCCGTGCTGCCTACGATCGAAGAAGGATAAAGGTAATTTCTTAATAGAAATAAATAAGGTTTTTCTTATGTGTAAAATAACTTTTTGGCCAATAGATGCCATTAAGAATTGTTGTAAAAAACGAACTAGCCAATCACATACATATAAAGCAATGAGGAGAATTAGCAGTGATGTAATTGAATTTTGCGTATCAATCAGAGTCACAATATTACCTACAAGTAAGGGTGATAAAATTGCCGAGGCTGAGGTGAGTGCAGAAAACATAAGCATCCAAAGTAGCCCCTTTCGTTCGCCCTGCGTAAGTGACCATAGACGGTACAAGGTGCCCTTCATGTTTTGTGGTTTTACTACCGGAGTAGAATTATTCAAACGCCCTATTTTAGGTGGTGGTGTAGCAACATTTCTATCCAATTTGGTCACCTCCTATCTGTGAAGCATAAATGGACTGGTATGTGGAACAGCTCTCCATTAGCTGTTGGTGGGTACCAAAGCCTTGAACTTGCCCATCTTGTATACAAAGAATTTTGTCAGCACGCATAACAGTGGAGATTCGCTGGCTGATAAGTAGAACCGTCATTTGGTTGCTGGTTTCTCGCAGGCCTTTTAGAACAGTAGCCTCGGTACTAGCATCCAAAGCGCTGGTGCAGTCATCTAAAATGAGAATTTTAGGTTTTTTAATAAGAGCACGAGCTATGGAAACTCGTTGCTTTTGACCACCAGATAGATTAACACCACCTTGACCGAGGTGGGTTTCGTAACCATTTGTAAATTCTGTAATAAAAGTATCAGCACAAGCAATTTGAGTGGCAGCCTTAATATCTTCAAGGCTGGCCTCGCTATCACCCCAACGTAAATTTTCTAAAATTGTGCCAGTAAACAGTAAGGCTTTTTGAGGAACAACAGCAATAGCATGCCGTAAGGTGTTTAAATCCATTTTTGTATTATCCACCCCATCAATTAGGACTTTTCCCTCTGTAGCATCGTAAAATCTCGGTACTAAATTAACCAAAGTAGACTTGCCAGAACCAGTAGGACCAATGATTCCGATGGTCTCCCCGCTAGCTACTTCAAAACTAATATTTGAGATAGATGCACGTGCAGTTTTAGCATATGTAAAGGAAACCTCTTGAAATGCAATTTTTCCACCAATTTCTGGAAAAACAGGACAGTCTAAAAGGGGCTGAGTAGGCTCTTCTTGCAAGATTTCTTGCACGCGTTCGGAAGAAGTAACTGCGCGTACTGCAGTGTTCAAAATATTGGATACCATTCCGAGAGAAAAAAGAACCTGGGTCATGTAGTTTACAGATGCCATAAGCTTTCCAATTTCATCCGTATTTTGAAATCTAGAAACCCACAAAAGTATAATAATACCCATATTTACAGTTAAATTAATAAGTGGTGAAAAAATAGCCATTGCCCGCATCGCAGAGATTCCGGCATCGGCAAATTCGCTAGAGGCTTCTACAAATTTGCTTTCTTCTTCATCCTCTGCACCAAAAGCTTTTACAACACGAATAGAGGACAAAAATTCTCTACTAACACGGTTGAGCTTATCTAGCCTTTTCTGCATTTTCCCAAAACGAGAATAGCCTAACTTCATATTACAAACGATGAGAAGCATGGTTAGGCAAAGAATAAGAATCATAGCAGGCAATTGCTTAGGTGTTTGAATAACAATCAGGGTAATTGCACCAATACAAGTGATAGGCGCTTTTGCCATAATTCGCATACAGCCGTTTATAAAATTTTGAATTTGTGTTACGTCATTGGTAATTCGAGTAATAATAGAGGAAGTATGAAGGCGATCAATATTTTCAAAGGAGAGAGTTTGTACCTTTTGATAAATATCACTTCGCATTTCTTTACCAATTAATTGAGAAGTACGACTAGCATAAATATTCCTAATAATAGCTCCTACTGCGCCGAGTAGAGCGATACTTAGCATAAGAAAACCATAAAAAATAATATTAGTAATGCCATTTTCCTTGATTCCCTTGTCGACAATATAAGACATCATGGTTGGCTGTAGTAAATCTGCAAAGGTTTCTATGCAAAGGAAGAAAATAGCAATGCAAAACATACCTAGATGCCTACGAACGTATTGAAAAATTAGTTTCATTTTTAAAGGCCTCCATTACTTTCCTTGGGAATGCATTTTTCATCATTTTGCCAAGTCGAATGTAGCTTTTCTAATAGCTGATAAAGCTGCTCCTTTTCGGTTTCATCCAAAATAGAGAACAGCGCGTTGGCGGTTTCTAACTGTTCTTTTTCGGCCTCGAGTGCCATTTCTTGTCCTTCCTGAGTAAGACAAAGGTTTATGCTTCGTTTGTCGGTGCTATTTTTTTCCTTTGTTATCCAGCCATTTTTTTCCATCGCATCTAACTGCTCGCTAAGAGTGGCAGAACGATTTTGCGTAATCTGCACAAGCTCCTTTTGTGTCAAAGTTTCATGTTTTTTTAGGAGCATTAAAATGCGTCCTTGCCCGTGAAAACGAGTGTACCGGTGAAACTGTAAATGAGAACAATGTCTAAATAACCTTAATAGCGATAAATTTGTGTCGTCCATATTTTTAACCACGCCTTTCTAATACCAACAAAAAATTAGGTACCTTATAAAGCGAGTATATGAGAATAAAACAAAAATGTCAAGGTACCTAACTATATTATGTAAATGTTAGTATTTTGTGTTTTGCTCTTGACTTTGAAATGCGCGGTATTCAATACTGTTATTATCATAAAAAAAGAAAGGAGCTGTTTTATATGGCGGAAAGAAAAATGAACATTTTACTTGGGGTCTCGGCAAGCCATATGCGAGGAGAGCTTAGTAACCTAGTTGAATATTTAACTAAGGAATTAAATGGATTCCCGGATATGTCTATTGGTGAGATGTGTATGGTTGAGAGCAAGGTAGATATGGAAGAAGCATTGCAAAAGGAACATTTTCAAGGAATTATTTGTATGGAATCTTTGGGAGGAGTTAAAATTGGAGCTGCGGCTATTCGGGGATTTAAAAAAATAAATCCGTTTGCCAAAATCATTTTAGTCGTGGGCAATCAGCAAAAAGGTGGGGTGAAATTACATCTTTTATATAAAGAACAGTATTTTGATGCCTTATATACCTCGGATTTTTCCGCAGACAATATTCATCGTCTTTTATTAGATTCTAGACTACAAAGTGACGCCTATGCTTACTACGATATAAAAGAGGAGATGGTGGTAGAGCTTCCTTCGGGCATCGTGGCGGAGGATACCTTGTCAGACATTATGTATTTTGATGAAAGCGAGTCTGGGCAAGAGGAAAATGAAGGGGAGCTTTTTGCAAATTGGCTTTTTCAATTGGGTCTAGCGAATGATAATGAAGAAAGAGAAATAGCGAGGGAAGAAAGCCGAGTAGATATTATAGAAGATGAAGGAAGGTTTGTGCCCTCACTACTTTTGGCAAGGGGGTATTTGACTTCAGTAATCAGTGAAAATATTTTATTATGGGAAAGGGAAGAAAACGGTGCAGATTTTGAAATGCTAAAAGATAAAGAGTGTTATCTCCTATTACCATCGAAGGTAATGGAAGAGAGTATGCATCGGATATCAACAAATTGCTTTAAACCATCTTTAATCCCCATAAGGGGTCATATTATATCTTCTTTAAATTCTACAACAATTCTAATTGAGCTATTTAATATCAACTTACAAACACTTAACCTGCAAAAAAATGAGGAGAGAACCACTCTCTTGTTAGAAAGCGACACTCTCCAATATAAGTTATAGATTATGTTTTGTGGTTAAGACTTTTCAGGATACATCCATCCAGCATATTCCAAAATCGATTGGTTTTCTTGTCTTTTACCTGCTTGTATCATTTGTTTTCGATATTCCCTTGGGGGTATTTGCATTACTTTTATAAAGTACCTATTAAAACTGGAAATAGAATGAAAGCC
Organism: Lachnospiraceae bacterium; assembly: GCA_031554725.1. Classification (GTDB taxonomy): domain Bacteria; phylum Bacillota; class Clostridia; order Lachnospirales; family Lachnospiraceae; genus JAVBUZ01. The sequence continues at coordinate 32,668 of JAVBUZ010000090.1, forward strand.
AACACTTTCTGAAATATTAAGAATAGAATCTTCAGTGCTTCGGATTAGATTGCAAGCTTTTGTAATACGTATATTGTTTACATATTCAAGAGGAGAGGTTCCCATAATTTCATGAAATACACGGCGAAAATGGGTAGGGCTCCAATGACATAGGTCAGCAAGATCTTCCATAGAGAAGGGTTGCATATAATTGCTTTCTATGTAATCTAGTGCAGGTGAAATTACAAGCGAGTTTTCCGGAAAAAGTTCATCATCATTGTTTAGTATTTTTCCAGATTCAGATGTTTGTATGCGATATAGTTCAATATATAAGGAAAGTAAAAGTCCTCTGGCACTTATTTGATAGCTGGGCTTTTGTTCCTCTAATTCTTTAATTATTTGCATTGCTAAAAAGTATATTTCTGGATATTCATTTTTTCCTAAAATAGGTTTATAACCTCTAAATGCAAAAATAGAAAGATCGTGATTTTTCCAAGAGGCGGGTAAAAAGTTATGAAATAGTTCCTCGGGATCTAAAAAGATATAGGACCAATGGCTTTCAGTACCAGGATTGGAATAAGTGGTATGAGGGACATTTCTGGGAATACAGGTTACGTCTCCGGCCTTAAAGGTAAAAGGTTCGCCATAAAATTCCATAGTACCACCATCGGTATGGCAAATACCAATTTCCAAGCAATTATGAAAATGTAATCTTCCACTAGGAATATCTGATATTTTCCAATAGTCACCCGATAAAAGCAGTGCTGGGAAATGTGGAGAAAGATAATAATTTCGATATTCGGTTATTGCATTTTTTTGCTTAGCCATAAAAAAGCCCTTCCTAATAACAGTAGTATCAGTTTATACCATAATTTTACTAAAAACAAACATTAAATAAAATAATAACAAGCAAAAATGATTTGTAATTTAGCGATAAGTGAAACGAACCAATAGTTAAATAAAAGACAAATTGTGCAAAATATACAAAGTGCACATGATAAAACTATTAAAACAATACAAAAGCATCATTCTGCCTAAAAACAATCATAGCATAAATGTTTGTTTTTGCATAGTTTTTTTAGGTATATGATTAGAAATAGTCATTGGTTTGTATCATAATGTGAGTATGAAATAGAAAAGAATGAGCACGCAAAGTAAGCAGCAGTGGAGGATTAATGTATGGCGAAGGAAAAAACAGGAACAGTAAGTGCCACATATAAGAAAAAACATTTTTTATATTTTCTCAGAAGAGATTGGCAATTATATGTGCTTTTAGTTCTTCCATTTCTTTTTGTAATTGTTTTTAAATACCTACCATATAGCGGTTTGGTTATTGCCTTTAAGGATTATAAGGTTACAAAGGGCTTTTGGGATAGTAAGTGGGTAGGTTTCGATGTATTTGAAAAAGTATTTTCACATAGAAACTTTTTACCGGCACTAAAAAACACATTATTACTCAATGTTTTGGATTTAGTTTTTGGCTTTCCAATGCCAATTATCTTAGCCCTATTACTAAATGAGATAAAGAATAAATACTTTAAGAAGTTTTCCCAGACCTTATTATACTTACCACACTTCTTATCTTGGATTATTATTGGAGCTTTGGCATATCAGCTTTTTGGTTTAAACAGTGGTGTTATTAATAACCTAATTGAAGTGGCAGGAAATAATAGAATTCCTTTTTTACAAGAAGATACCTGGTGGCTTATCACTTATGTAATTATCGGGGTGTGGCAGACCATGGGATGGGGGACCATCATATATCTGGCAGCAATTACATCTGTTAACTCTGAGCTTTACGAGGCCGCAAGAGTAGATGGTGCAGGAAGATGGAAGCAGTGCTTACACGTTACCCTTCCTTGCATTCGAAGCACAATCGTAGTCTTACTTATTATGAATCTTGGTAAGGTTATGGGCGGCTCCTTTGAACGAGTTGTAGCACTTTCTAATGTTAAAGCAACAGAATATACAACAACGATTCCGGTACTCATCTATCAGTGGGGTATTAGTCAAGGTAAATTTAGCGAATCAACAGCATTAGGTCTTTTCCAATCCGTTATTGGTTTGATTTTAGTATTAGGATCAGATTTTATAGCTAAGAGACTTGGTGAAGATGGATTAATATAGGAGGTAAAAGATGAGTCAACAGGCAGTCGTTTCCATAAACAAAAAACCATGGACAAAAACAAGAATAAAAAACTTATGCTTTGATACTTTATTTTACATCATTATAGCTGCTATAAGTTTAAGTTGTTTGCTACCCTTTATACATGTGTTTTCAAAGTCAATTAGTGATGAGGCTTTTGTAATAGCAAATAAGGTACTACTTTTACCAAAAGGATTTAGCTTAACGGCATATGATAAAATATTTGCAGATGCAAGTATCATGAGGTCTCTTTATGTAACAGTAGTTATGACACTATCATTTACCGCAATTGGTATGGTGCTTACGATTTGCTCCGCCTATGTACTTTCTAGACAGCAATTAAAAGGAAGAAAGGTACTAACCTTCTTATTGATGGTTACCATGTACTTTTCGGCAGGCATTATTCCCGACTATATGGTAATGAGTCAGTTAAATATGTTAGATACCTGGTGGTGTCTGATTTTACCCCTTACCTTTAGTGCATATAACTTTTTAATTATGAAAAATTATTTTCAAAATAGTATACCAGATAGCTTGGTAGAATCAGCTTTTATTGACGGAGCAACACACCTAAAGATTCTTACAAAAATTGTAATGCCTTTATCAAAACCAATTTTGGCAACGATAGCTCTTTTCTTTGCTGTAGGTAGATGGAACGCTTATCAGGATGCATTATTTTATATCAAACAGAAACAAAATTTAAGACCATTACAATTAAAGCTTTACTATTTAATTATTTCTGCAACAGAGTCTCTACAGGCAGAAGGTGGTGTGGTTGGTGTTATAACTAACCCTGAGGTAATTAAGGCGGCATGTGTTATATTTGCAACCCTGCCAATTATTGTTGTATATCCTTTCTTACAGAAATATTTCGTTCAGGGAACGATGATTGGGGCTGTAAAGGGATAAGATATTTTTACTTGGTAGTTTCCCGCATAAGTGGGTACACATAAACTATATTTTCACATCAAAAGGAGGATACTAATTATGAAGAAGAATACTCTTCAAAAGGTTTTAGCGATGACACTAGCAAGTGTTATGGTTATGGGGACATTAGCTGGCTGTGGAAAAACAGAAACACCAGCAAGCACAGGAACTAAAGAAAGCAAAAAAGAAGAATCAAAAGAACAATCAAAGACAGAAGATAACTCTGGATATGCAGACTACTCTAATGGATTTGATAAAAAGGTAACCATTCAGATTCCAGTTTACGATCGTGCATTTGAAGGCTGGAACGTAACAGACAATACCTATACACAATGGGTTCAGGCTGAATTTGGTGACAAATACAATGTAAACGTAGAATACGTAGCAGTTGGACGTTCTACAGAAGTTGCAGATTTTATGCAGATGTTAGGTGCAGGTTCTGCTCCAAACATCATTATGCACTATGATATGCCACAGGCTGTTAACTACTACAGCGAAGGTGCAATGCAGAAATTAGATGTAAACGAAATTGCAAACTATGCTCCTACCTACTATGCAAATATGGGTAAAACAATTGATACTTACGGCGAAATGGATGGAGATACATATTTCTTCTTTGCTGAAAGACCTACATACTACTACAACTGGGTAACCTTAATCAGACAGGACTGGATTGATAAGGTTGGCGGAAGCTTACCTAACTCTTTAGAAGAGTTAAATGCTTTAGCAGCAAGCTGGAAAGATGCTGGTTTAGGAACCTTAGGTGGAAGCTTATTAACAGGTGGATTCACATTTTACAATGGTTTCATCGGCTCAAGTGTAGATGCAAAAGAACATGCATTATATTCTGACTTAAACGTAGCACCATTTACATGGTCTGCAACAGAAGCATATTTGAAAAACTTAAACTATCAGTATAATAACAAATTAATTGATCCAGAATTCTACTTAAAAGATGAAGACGCTAAAACAAAAGCTGATTTTATCGCAGGTAAAACTGGTACATATGCATTCTATATCACAAGTGGTACAGATGTTATCTCTAGCTTACTAGCAAATGATCCAAACGCAGAAGTTACTGTTCTAAATGCATATTCAGGTATTCCAGAAGGAAATAATCCTTACTACTATGAGTACCCACCTTATGGTATGATTATGGGTATCAATGCAGATTCTACAGATGAAGAAAGAATTGCTGTATGGATGTTCCTAGAGTGGATGAGCCAGCCAGAAAACCTATTTAAATTCCAGAATGGTGTTGAAGGTGAATCTTACACATTAACTGCAGAAGGACTTGCTACTCCAGTAGCTGATTACGCAGGCGAATGGAAACGTTCTAACAATAACAACAAAGACTACTGGTGTCTAGTTGTAGAAGCAGCTGTTTATGCTAGTGATGATTTAACATATCAAGCTCGTCTAAAAGATTTAGCTCCAGCAGGATATGAGCAGTTAATCGTAGATTCTAAAGCATCTACAGATAAACAGGCAGCGTATGGTTTAATTAATGCAGCATACACAAAGACAATCCAGGCTTCTGCTGATAATGCAGGTGACTTAAAAGAACTATTCAAAGAGCTTTATGTAAAATGTGCAACATGTGCAGAGGGTGATTTTGATGCAACATATGCAAAGGCATGTGAAACATACCTAAAAGCTGGTTACCAGGCTATCTTAGATGAAAAAGAAGCATTATATGATGCAGGTTCTGTAAAATAGGATGTTATAAAATAGCAATAGATGTAATCCCAGGGAGCCCCCCAATTTATTGGGGGGCTATCCTAAAAAATAGGTTATTTGTTTTCTTAAGGTAAAACAGGTTTCTAGCAGTTTTATTTTAAGAATGCAAGTAACAAACAGTATAGTTTTATATGGAGGATATTGAAATGATGAGGTTGGACTTTGACAGAAAACAAATTGAAGAGGTTGTAGATAGTATTGTACATAAAACCATGAATATGGATCTAACATGGGACTGGTCTTGTGGAGTAGCTTATTATGGAATTTGTGAGGCTTACGAAAAGACCAAAAAAGAAGAATATCTTACTCTATTAAAAGATAGAATAGACGAGCTTATTGAGCTGGGCTTACCAAAGGTGTGGACAGTAAATGCTTGTGCCATGGGACACTGTCTTGTTAGCCTGTATCAAGCTACAGGAGAAGAAAAATATTGGGATATTGTTATGAGTAAAATCAAATATATCCAGAAAGAAGCATTACGCTTTGGCGATAATGTATTACAGCATACAGTTTCAGCGAATAACGATTTCCCAGAACAAGCATGGGCAGACACCCTATTTATGGCAGCATTTTTGTTACTAAGGGTTGGTGTTATTTTAAAAGATGAAGAAATGATAGAGGATGCTTTAAACCAGTGGTATTGGCATATCAAATACTTACAGGATCCAAAAACAGGCTTCTACTATCATGGATATAATAATATTACCAGAGATCATATGTCAGGAATTTATTGGGCAAGGGCAAATGCATGGGCAGCATATACCATGTCTCAGGTAGGTGGCAGATTGCCAGAATGCTATTTATATCCCAAATACATGGATGTTGCTGGTTCTATCAATGAACAACTAGCAATTTTAAAAACAGTTCAGACAGCAAATGGGCTTTGGAGAACAGTGTTAGATGATGAAGAGTCATATGAGGAAATATCAGCTTCGGCAGGTATTGCAGCAGCAATGCTAGAAAGAGGAAATCCACTACATTCAAAATATATTAACAAAGCAATAAAGGGCTTACTCCAAAATGTAAGCGAGGATGGCAGAGTGCTAAATGTATCTGGCGGAACCGCAGTAATGAAGGATGTAGAAGGTTATCGTAATATTTCTAGAGACTGGACGCAAGGCTGGGGCCAAGGTCTTGCACTTGCATTTTTCTCCCTTTTATTAGTATCAGATGATATAGCAAAGGACGGTGCATTATAAAATGTTTCGAAGGAATTTTCTGTTTGGAGTCGAGGTACCCACAGCAAATGTTGTAAACGTGACAAAAGATGATTTATATCGTCCTGGCATGGGATACGGCTTTGTGGTGGAAAAAAATAGACGTGAGCAGGAACTTCTACAGATACAAGAATTAAACGCAGCTTTTGATACGTTCTATTGGTATAGAGAAAAAAATTTAACAAAATTGGAACAGGATTATAGTGGATGCTTTATTGAGTCTGATGGGCAAGTCCAGGCGTTGGCAAAAGAAGAAGGGGAAAATGGTAATTATGAGGTAAATAAAAGATACATTCCTCTTTCCTTCAAAATAGATGTTCCAAGGCAGGGAAATTATAAAGTAACGATTACCATTAAATCTGAAAAGGATATGAGAAACCTTCTTATATTTACGGGAAGAAGGAGACTTGCCTATAAGCAGGAATTTTTAGCCGTAGGCGAAGAAATAAAAAAAGAATTTGTAGTAAATGTCTGTGATATTGTTCCAAGGGGAAAAGAGCGAATATATCAAGACAAGTCCATTGATATAACAGTGCTTGCAGATAGACCATGTATTAGTCAGGTGCAAGTTGTAGATATAAATTGTCCTACTATATATATAGGAGGAGATTCGACACTTACAGATCAAGGAGCGGATTATCCATATGCTCCAGGAACCAGCTACTCAGGCTGGGGACAGATGATAAGCGCTTTCATTAATAATAAATTGGCGGTCTCGAATCATTCTCATTCGGGTCTGACGACAGATAGTTTTCGTAAAGAAGGGCACTATGCAGTAGTGTGTCAGTATAGTAAGCCAAGAGACTTCTTTATGTTTCAATTTGGCCATAACGACCAAAAGCTAGATGCTTTAAAAGCAGAAGACGGTTATCGAAACAACCTCATTAGATACATAGGG
>JAVBUZ010000175.1:0-18464 GCA_031554725.1 Lachnospiraceae bacterium
TCCTTTGCCAATCTCTTTTTTTCTGCAACACTCCAGATTTTGATTCTTAGCTCTCTACTGATTGCCAGCTCTATTATTTCAAGCATTTCCATATCGCCAATATCTTTTGAATAATCTATTTTCTCTAATATTTTTACTTGCAGTTCCTCTTTCATCTCCATATAGTCCATTTTAGTTTTATGACACCTCCAAATCCTCCTTAATTATTCTTTTTATATATTCCGAAAGCTCACCTTTCGTAAACTGTTCTATTTGAGAAGGTATATCCGAAAAGATAGGCAGACATTCTTTCCTTGTCTTATATAAAATACCTTCCTTGTCATACATCCTTAATAGTTGTTCATATTGCCCTACCTTGCCTTGTGCATAGCCATCCTTTTGAACAAGAGTATAAATTCGATCGCAATTTTCTAAAATTTCAAATAGTCCTTGTAGGCTATCGCTCAAATCCATAATTATAAAGTCGTAATTTCCATTCCATTGTATTTTTTCAATTAGCGCCTTCCATTGTCCACATGTAATATAAAGTAAATTTTCACCCGCATATACTGGTGGAATATAATATAATTCTCCAAATTTCTTTTCTGTAATTCCAAGATAAAAGCGAAACCGCTCCTCGCCTTCTTCCACATGACAAAGCAAATCCGATAAATCCGCTCCATCCTCTTGTCTAAGCATTCCATTCCATCCCGCATAATGCTCAAAGCTAAGATACAAAACCTTATATCGACTGGCCAAATTTTGACCTAATGTTAATGCAAAGGATGTCTGTAGACATCGCCTAATCGGTGAATAAAGACCTATTAGCTGGGCAGACCTTGGAGACTTAAAGTTGTCCTCTCTAGCCACTTGTCCACTTAAGTAATTTGCCATAATGTCTTTATATACTTTCTCTGCTTGCTGGTACTTATCAATATTTGTTACCTGGTTCCATTTCACTCGCCCACTTTCATTCAGTATAATTGTCTGCCCCACCAAAAGTTCTCTCACCTCGTCTGTATATGCCGCTTCAGAAACTAAAAGTAGCTCTATTTGTTTTTTCTCCCCAAATGCCAAAAGTTTACTAAGTTCGGTATAAGTACGTATTTCAAATGGCAACTCAGCTTTTGTCTTTAAAAAATCCATCATGTGTCTCGCGTAGTCTCCTTCTACATCATAAAGAACTAATACTTTTTCTTTCAATATAGTCCTCCTATGTAAAAAACAAATCCTATAAGCATGGGGATAGACATCCGCATTTGGTTGCTACTATTTCTTTCTTCTTTACAGTTACTAAAATATAAATGCCACTTCCCCGTTCTAATTACTTCACAAATATAAGATAAAAAATATACCACTCGTTCTTTAAAGTTCTGCTCACTTAACATTTTAAGTAACCCTAGAATCGCACTTAAAAATAGCATACACAAAAAATAATTTACAGCATCCCGATAACTAAAATATCCTGCTGACATGGCCATAAGTTTCACATCACCGGCCCCTATTGCCCCCAACATATAAAGTGGATAAAGCAAACCACCAAAAAACATAAAACAAAAGAAATACCTTCCTACCCCTAGGTAGCCTTCACAAAAAAATCTCCATCCCATGCCTACAATTATTCCTAAGCATATCAATTTGTTAGAAATTTTCTTTTTAAGATAATCTTGAATACAAGAAATAAGCAATAAAAGAAAAAGTAAAATAATTCTTCTACACCCCCTAATGTCAGTTTTGTTTTGGAATAAATGGAACGAACATGTCCCAATGAAAAACAAATAATTTTAGAAATTTAAAAAGAAGATAAGAACTTACAAGAATGTAAGTTGTAAATGTGATTATAAGGATATTTGCATCCTTTGTCTATACGCAAAAACAAAATATTTTATTTTTGTTACATAGTTACAATGCTTTTGCAAAATAAATTCCATAAAGAGCTACAACCCCAGGAAAACCAAGGATTCCAGATGTCAAAACGGTTGTCGGATTAATTCCTATAGCCGCTTCAATTCCACACAAAGGAAGTGCCATATTAATAAAATAAATAGCAATTGTTCCAAGCACTGTGCGTAAAATAAAATTAAGCAACCACTCTGATTTTTTCTTTAATGCTCCAATAAGTAATATACCTGCGCACACTGCAACAATTCCTAATATTCCTGTTTGATACTGCATAGCTACCTCTTATGCGGTTTTTCTTAATAATAGATATGCCTAAAAGAGGATAAGTATTACTATAGCCAAAAAATATACATCGAAAGAATAAAATGGAATTTTCTGACTATACTGAGTAAAAGAGAAAATCATTATTTAGAAAGGAAAGATCATGCAGATATTTTATAGCCAAAAAAAATTGCACGAATTACCTATAGAAGAAGATTTTAGTACCCCTAATCTAAAAGAATCCTTAGAAAAAACCCGCTTCGCCTTGGAAGTGGCATACGCGGGTTTTGATAACGCAGTGGAACCTGATCTTATTGATTGTTACATTTATGAAGTAAATGCATTACTTAAAAAGTACAAATACTTATCTGAGCTTGCTGAAAAAGAAAGAATTGCTAAGCCTGTGCTAAGCCCTGAATCCCCTATTCGTGCCTTGGTCAGCCATGTTTTCGGTTAACTCATTTTTTCCATAGGTCAATCCAGCATAAACCGCCTGAGAGTTTTGCATAACCGGAGCAGAAGCATCTGATTTTGCAAGCTCTTCATATGTTTTTTGCAGTTTTCCTATTACCAAGCCAATATGCTCTAAATATTCCACATCATTTTTTACATCTGCGTGAACTAACTCCCTGTTGCAATACAAATATAGTTGTAGCAGGGAACTTGCTATGTCACTTTCAAAGTTAATCGACGCAAGTAGTTCCTGTAAGCAACCGCGAATTTTTCTAATCACCGCTCGGTATTCATTTCTATTTTTTTCTACGTGAGCTCTATTTGCATCTTCTATGTAAGCAAGAACCATTTCATAGAGTATTTCTATAAGCTCAGTCTTATTTGCTTGAGTAATTCTCAATGTAAATTCCTGTTTCTTTTGATATGTCATGTTTCATCACCTACTGTAAAAGTTGTAATATTTGAGATGGTCTTTCATTTGCCTGCGCTAGCATCGATGTACCCGCCTGAGTCATAATCTGATAGGTGGTATAATTAGTCATTTCTTCTGCCATATCAACATCCATCACTCTAGAATATGCTGCCGTCATATTTTGACCTGCTACATCTAAGTTATTTATAGTAGTCTCTAATCTGTTTTGATAAGCTCCAATTCGACTACGAACCTTGGATATATATGCATTCGCATAATCCATTCTTTCCAAAGCATCCTTCGCACCGTCTTTTGTACTTACATCAATCTGATCAATGCGCATATTCTTGATTGAAACCTTAGGAATCCTTACTTCTAAAACCTGTCCCTCATTAGATCCCACCTGAAGACGCATTGCTCCAATACCTGTCACATCAACTTCCACTTTACTATAACCCGTAGAATCCTGGCTTATATTATTTAAGTCAAGAACCATTTCGAAACCATTTGATGCCGTGATTGTAAGCAGGCCATCTTTTGTATTTTTTACAGCCGCATCTGTTGGAAAGCCTTCTCCAAATTTCACATCAACCACCAAGGATCCATCTTCATTGCAGACTGGTTTTCCATCCTGATCATACTGTAAGTTCAAACTATCAATTGTATATTTTTTTACTGGAACTTCATCTGATATGGTGTTTACCTTAATAGCTTCTTCCGAAGTATAGCATTTTAAGTCAAACTCGCCGTTTAATAACTTTTGACTATTAAATTCTGTTACCTCTGCAATTCTATCGATTTCTGCTTTTAATTCATCCACTTCCTCTTGAATGGTTTCGCGATCGCTATCTGCCATTATTCCATTGCAAGCTTTTACAGCCAACTCATTTAGTCTCTGTACCATACTTTGAATTTCCGACAAGGCGCCTTCTGCAGTCTCAATAATTGATACCCCATCACTTGCATTTTGAGAAGCCACTGCCACTCCTTCTATTTGAGCATTCATTCTTTTAGCCATTGCTAGCCCTGCCGCATCATCCTTCGCGCCATTAATTTTCAAACCTGACGAAAGTCTTTCTAGTGATTTTGAAAGCAACTTATCACTGTTAGATAATGCATTATTAGATACCATTGCCGAAACGTTATAATTAATTCTCATAATTAATCCTCCATGTGTTTAAAAGCTTTTATAAAAATTTTTGCTAGCTGATACAGGTCTTTTGTGTCCACATTTTTTATACTCTCATTTTCATTGGAAAGCTCTGGAGTTTTTGTAGAAATCATAACAGGTATATCATCTACCTGCCATTGCATTTCTTTAAGAGACTCTGAAAATGTTGTTACTACTTCTTTAAGCTTTGCCTCTATGATCTTGCTTGAACCAATTACATATCCTGATACCTTGTTATCATCTAACTTAAATTGGCCTGTCATCATCTCCGCCTCGCCAGTTTCTTTAAGCGAAGGAACTTCCATAGAAACCGATACTATACCTGTATGTTCTTGCGCATGTCTTATTTTAAGATGTATAGTGGTCATTTGACCACCTAGCAAAGCTGGAATGTGAAACTCTTCTTGAGAGGCTGCTACCTGCATAAGTGTTAATTGTTTATGTGTTAGCTGTAGCTCTCTTACATCCAAGGCTTCCATGTCTTCATTAAATATATGTTCCCTTGTAGCCTCCATGAATTCATCAATTCTCTCTTTGTATTCTGCTACCGTCTCTTCCTTCGTACTTAATATATCTTCCCAATCTGCAAACATTGCTTCATTTTCCGGGGTAATAATTTGCTCTCCCCAAACTCGTTTCATTGCGTCGCCTCTGTTTTGTCTAAGCATGGATGCTGCCATAATGGTATCAATAGTAATAGGAACTTCATATTTTTCTAACATGGAAAGCACTTCCTCTTCCACTTGTGACATTTGCTGCGCCTGTTTCAGCAGAACACTATCATAATCTTGCTCCTCTACTTCTTTAGTCCACGCATCAACAAGACCCTTGGTATATCCCATCGCAATCTGCTCTGAGATTGAAACACCTTTGCTATTTATACTTTCCGTCACACCAAAATCTTTATCTACAGAAACATCCACACCTTTTGTACGTTTTGTTCGTACTGCGGATAAAAGATTCGAAAAGTTAATATCTGTTTGTCCCTTAAGCAAACTTCCTACTGCACCACCATCCGTCTTCTCTATCTGTCTGAGCATACGATACACGCCTATATAGGCTTCCTTCTCTTCATGACTAATGGAACTATTTTTCTCTAAATTGTACAGGTACTTACTATACTTGATTGCCTCATCCTCAAAGTTTTCTTGTTTATCCAAATACTTTTCTAAATCTGACAAGCTAGTTTCTAATGGATTCACTCCATCCTGAATCATTTGAAGGGTAGCGGCTGGTGTCATCTTTTCTACTACTCGTTGCACCGTTCTATCTGCACCTTTAACTGCTAATAAATTTTCCTGTGTTATTTCCATATTGTTGTAGCCAAGAATACGTACAGCACGTCGATTCTCTGCTGTTAATGCTAGCTTCATATCTTGCAAAATTTCATCTACATTTCGAAATGCCTTTTGGATATCATCACCTAAGTCTCTTCTAGGGGCTGTCATTAACTCTTCATAGCTTTGACCTGCTTGCTCATATGCCTTCTTAAGTGCTAGTCCACTATCATATACTTGATTAACAGTTGCACTGCCACCTGTTGAAATTCTTCCAACTACTGCCGCTGGCATCTTAGGTAGCTGCGTTGTCTTTTCTAATGTTTCATTATATAAGCTATAGCTTTGGATTGCATTTTCGTTCTCACCGAAGAATGTGACAGCCGTTTGATTCTCCAGTTCCTTTAATCCATCAACTAGCTCTTCTAGCTTCGATGTATCAATAGAAAATCCACTTTTAAGTAGCTTAACATTTACTTCTACTGTCATTCTAAGTCTAACTTCTTCTAACTGCCTACGCTCTGTAACTTTACCTGCTTCTTTTGCCTCACTTAAAAGTCGGTCTATCTCATTATCAATATCTACTGCTTTTTCGTAATAGCTACGCCCATCATATAAATTGGCCTGAGATGCCTTCTTTCCGTCTGCAATTGCGCTTGCTATAGCCGAAAAGAGTTCTTTCTCTACTACTGGAACCTTGGCATTTTTAATCTGATTTAAAAGCTCTAGATTCTCTTTCGTTATAGGTAAGCCACTTTCGGTTAAGAAAGAAGCATTTTGGAAAGTATCCTCTGAGTTTACTGCACCTGCTTCTAGAATAAATTTCTCTATCTGTTCTTTAAGCTCACTACTCTTTATCTCTTCTGCGCCTTTTGTATAATATCCAGGAACTTCCTCCCAATAATATCCACCAGACTTCTTACCTGTGTTATCTGCTCCAGAATGCTGCGCCATATAAAAATTCTCTATGGTTGGCTGCATCCCCTTTTCCAACATATATTGCAAAATACCATCAGTAAGCTCAGTAAGCTCACTAGCTTTTTTTGCTGCGTCTGCACTAGCTCCCACATTTTCACTGTTTACAGGCACATCTGCACCATGCAAGGCATTTTTTATCGCTTGTGCATAGCCCGTGCTTCCAGCAATTTTTGCAAGTGTATCATCATCTAAAGTGTCGGTATATCCTACAACCTCTACTCCTGCTTTTGCTAGCTCTGCTTTTATTTTATCGACAATGGTTACTGCATCTTCTATCTTTGTATCTGTCGGAGAATATCCTTCCTTTTGCATCCTTGCAAAATCTTCCTTAGACATAGAATGAGACATTACGGTCATGTAGTCACGAAGCAAGTCCACGTTCATGTTGTCTGCTTCTTGCATCACTTCTTCTGCGGTTCTTCCTTGAACCCCATAAGTAATGTTATCCCTAACTGTACCAGAAATGTCTAATGCGTATGCGCCAGCTTTTTCAGTTTTACCCGAACCTGCGCTTCTTTGTTTAGTTGTAACCTTGTCTACATTGTTATAATGACTGTTTTCAAAAGTAATTTTCATTCGTTTTCCTCATGTAGAAAAGTATATGTAAATAAAAAGAAGATGAACTATTTGTTCACCTTCTATTTCGGCTTTCTAGCTATTTTTCTTAACCCCTATACCTAAAATAGAAAAACTGCTGCTCCATAAGCAGGTAGGTCAAAGGTTATCGAATAATCTTTATAATTTGCTGCCTCTTCAATTGCTAATAATTCTTGGGGGATCTTTGCACCATTTCCACCAAATCTTATTTCATCACTATTAAGAAGAAGCTTGTACTTTTTCTTTTGTGGAACTCCAAGCTTATATTCATCCCATGCTACTGGTGTCATATTTAAAACAAATAGTAAGTTGTTTTTGCCATCTGCTGCCCTTCGTGTAAAAGCAAATGTACTTCTATCTGTATCATCTGCGTTTAACCATTCAAAGCCATCCCAGCTGTTGTCAATATCGTATAAACAACGATATTTATTGTATATGTTTAGCAATTCCTTTACATATTCTAGTGTTCCTTTATTTAAAGGTTCCTGTAGCAAAAACCAGTCTAACTCTCTTGCCTCACTCCACTCTCTTTCTTGGCCAAACTCTTGGCCCATGAAAAGTAGCTTTTTACCGGAATGCCCAAACATATAAGTATAGCCAACTCTCAAATTGGCATATTTATCAATTTGATAGCCCGGCATTTTATTAACCATAGAACATTTTAGATGCACCACCTCATCATGAGATAAAGGCAAAATATAATTTTCACTTTCATTATATGACATGGCAAAAGTCATCGAATAGTGATGATTTTTTTTAAAATAAGGATCTAGCTTCATATACTCGCAAAAATCGTGCATCCACCCCATATTCCATTTAAAGGTAAATCCTAGGCCATCCTCTTCCACATCACCTGTAACCATAGGCCATGCTGTTGATTCCTCTGCAATTGTTACAAATCCAGGATATGTTCCTCTAACCACAGAGTTTAAATGTTTAAAAAATTCAATAGCCTCTAAATTTTTATTTCCGCCATATATATTAGGACACCATTGTCCATCTTTCTTTCCATAATCCAAGTAAAGCATAGAGGCAACTGCATCTACGCGAATACCATCCACATGAAACTCTCTTATCCAATATAGTACATTGGCTATTAAAAAGTTTTTCACCTCTGGCTTGGCAACATTAAAAATTTTTGTTCCCCATTCTGGATGTTCTCCTAAACGTGGATCTGGATGTTCAAAAATGCATCTGCCATCAAAGCTAGAAAGTCCATGAGCATCCGTTGCAAAATGCGCTGGTACCCAATCTAAAATAACACCTATTTTATTTTTATGTAGTGTGTTAACCAAATACATAAAATCCTTTGGTGTTCCATAACGAGCTGTTGGCGCATAGTAACCTGTAACCTGATATCCCCAAGAGCCATCAAAGGGATGCTCTGCAATCCCCATAAGCTCCACATGAGTGTACTTTAATTCTTTTAGATATTCCACTAGGCTATCTGCAAATTCTCGATAATTGTAAAACCCATCCTCAGTTCCATTGGGATGTTTTTTCCAAGAACCTATATGGCATTCGTACACTGCCATAGGTGACCTTTGCACATCCTTAGCTTCTCTTTCTTGTATCCACTTTTGATCTGTCCATTTAAATCCAGACAAATCCGTAACCACCGATGCTGTCTCTGGTCGTAGCTGTGCATAATTTGCAAAAGGATCTGACTTATAGAGCTTTGTTCCTTCTTGCGTTGTAATCAAAAACTTATACATGGAATTTTCGCTAACCGAAGGGATAAACAATTTGTAAATACCACCCGGTCCTATTTTTTCCATCGGATGACTGTTTTCATTCCAATGATTGAAATCTCCTATTACATGAACATCTGCTGCATTTGGTGCCCAAACCGCAAAAAATACGCCTTGCTCCCCATCCTCTACCGAAGGGTGTGCTCCTAACTTTTTATATATATCATAGTGAGTACCTTGAGCAAATAAATATTGATCCGCTTCTGTAATCGTCACTGCTTCAGCTGTCATATTTTTATGGATCATTTCACATCCTCCTAGATAAAATCTTTTTCTCTTAAAATTATCATATCGTCTTCATCATAACGTTTTGCAACCAGGATATCTATAAAATGTCCAAAATTCTTTCTATTCGCTTGGTAGATTGCATCATCTATCATTTCTCTAACCTCTGCCACTGTTACTGCGTGGTCAAGGGTTTGCATGTCCGAAATCCTAGTATGTAAAGCAAGTACACCCATCTCATCAATACTGTATTCTTGCTCTAATGCATATTTCTTTCCATACTCAACTAGAGAGTCATCATCCAAAGCTTCTACATCAATACGAATATTAAATCTATCGTTAAGTATATGATACTCCGACAAGAATTTATTCATATTCTTCTTGGTATCAAGTAAAAGGATTACAATTCCCCTTCCCTCTGCTTCCAAAAATTTATGTAAGTCTTCAATCGTTTCTTTTCCAATTGCACTGATTCCTTGAACAATCAACGCTCCATTTGACAGCTTTGTTAGTGTCTGCTCTATATCCTTCTTATCTAGTGATTCTCCCGTTATTTTTGCAATCTTTCCTGAGAAATTTCGGTCTGTACTTTGAATCTCTTTTACTAGATTCTTAGCCAGTGTCAAAATATCCATACCTTCATCGCCTGTTAATATTACATTTCCAGTATAGGATGCTAGGGAAATAGAATCCAGCGCATGAGTAATTTGTAGCTTGGTATTTGCATTTTGTATGTATGCGCCAAACAATTCTTTTTCGTCTGCTGAAAGTGAGCGTGCCTTTTTCGCACTTACATTAATTGGCTCTTCTTCCTCTTCAGATTCGGGTTCCTCTACAACTTCTTCCTCTTCTTCTAGTTCTTCCTCTGTCTCTTCTGATTCCTCTAATACTTCCTCAATATCTTCTGTCTCTTCAGGCTCTACTTCTAATACTTCTTCTGTTTCAAGCACTTCTTCTGCTTCAAGCGTCTCTTCGATTTCTATTTCTATATTTTGAGTCGCTTTATTACTTTCTAATTTTTCAAGTAGACCGTCTCTAATAGATGCTTCAAACTCAGTAAACATAGCGCCTGTTTGCTCTAGCACTCTCTGCCTAACAGCTTCCATTCGTTTCTGTTCACTTTCCTTTTTCATCTTTTCCCATTCTGCAAGAACATCATCAAGCTTTATCTGTCCTGTAATCTGCTTTTCAATTAGTTCTGCTTCTGGGATAAGAAGACTTATTTGGCCATCATATTCCATACCTAAGATCTTATCGAACTTTGAATTTTCAAGTTCTCTATCTTCTGGTTCTTCTTTTTCTGCCAAGGTTTCTTCCTTCATCGCTTCCAAGATCTGGGAAGCCGTGTTATCTAAATCAGAGGTCTCACTAAAAAAGACTTCTTCTACCTTCTCTTCTTCTGGTTTTGCCACTTCACAATTTATTTCTTCTTCATCTGGAGCATCAAAAGAAATGGTGTCGTTTAACATCGGCGCAAGGATCGTCTTTGTAACAATATCCATATCATCTTCAGAATCTAATATTTCCTCTGGGAGCACTTCCTGAATGGCTTCTGTTCCTTCCCATAGTTCCTTCATATTTTGTGCAAGCTCTTCTTGCATATTAATGGTATCGTACTGCCCCACTCCCATAAGCTTTACTTGAATATCAATATCTTGAGAAGGAATCTCCATAGTGGGAGCTTCTTGTATAAAATTATTTTTTGCTACTTCCTTAAATGATGCAATTGCTCTAGTCTTTTCGTTGGATTTTATTCCTTTATACTCGTTATATTTCGCTTGATTTTGGAGCGAAAGTGGCTCATGTAACATTTTTAGTTCCATCGCCTTTATAACATACTTACCTTCGCCAAACCATAAAATAAGCTCGTCACATTCTTCCACGCAACGAGTCGCAAGGCCTACCCTATGATAAAGGTATGCCAATTCATATGCCCACTTTTCAGTGTAATCTTTTGCTTTTAATTCCTCTAAAACAGCAATTCTCTCTTCTAAGCTAACATCCTGTGCTTCATACAGCTTATACTGCAACACGTATCTTCCACTGTCCTTAGGTGCCACCTGCACGAATTCCTTGTAGTATTCCACCGCTTGAACAAATTCTTCCATCTTTATAGAAAGCTCACATAAAGAATATACAATAGACCTTCCACCCGGATGTCTGTCATACGCCAAAAGTAGCATATCTCTGCTGTCTTCAAATCTTCTGTTAATTTTATATAAGTCACTAATAGTACAGAGCATCATTACGCTTTTTACTCTGCGCCAGTCAATAGAGTCAGCAATAACTGCTGCCTCTAAATATTCCCCCTGTGCTATTAATTGTTTTATCTCTTCTGATCTTATTTTGTATTCGTACTTATCCACGGTTGTCCGCTCCCTTTAGTTACATCTATATCAAATTACATGGTATCAAATCAATTGTTTTGGGTATAAAAACCCACTTTTTTCTTTCTAAGTTTACCATAATCTAATACATAATGTCAAAAAAATAAAGCAGAAAAATACAACATATTGTGTTTTTTAATGAAATCTTAAGACTAAATAGGGGATTTTGCCAAAATATTGCTTAGCTGTGCAAATTGCTCCAAGGTTAAAGCTTCGCCCCTTATATTGCTACTTAAATCCATTTTTTCTAAGGCCTCTATTATCTCATCTTTGCTAAAATGTAAATTAGAAGCATTGGTTAATCCATTCACCAAGGTTTTTCTTCTCTGATTAAAGGACGCTCTAATTAGCGAAAACATCAGCGCCTCGTTTACCGCAAATACAGGCGCCTCTTCATATCTTGATAGGCGTATTACTGCACTTCCTACATTAGGTCTAGGAATAAAACAGTTAGGAGGAACATTGGCAACAATTTCTGGCTTAGCATAATATTGAACTGCTAACGATAGCGCACCATATTCTTTCGTTCCTGGACCTTCCTGCATACGGTCAGCAACTTCCTTTTGCACCATAATGGTAATGCTTTTTAGGGGAACCTTACTTTCAAAAAGCCCCATAATAATTGGTGTTGTAATATAGTATGGAAGATTGGCCACTACTTTTACTGGTCTTCCACCATTTCTTTCCTGCACAATCTTATTAATATCTACCTTTAATATGTCTTCATTAATAACAGTTACATTATCATATTCTGACAAGGTATCTTCTAAAATAGGGATTAAATTTTTATCAATCTCTACTGCCACTACTTCTCTTGCACTTTCAGCAAGATACTGTGTCATCGTTCCTATACCAGGCCCAATTTCTATAACACAGTCCTCCTTTGTTATCTCTGCTGCCGAAATAATCTTATCCAATACATGTGTATCAATTAAGAAATTTTGTCCAAATTTTTTCTGAAAATTAAAATTATATTTCTGCAATACTGCTATTGTATTTTGTGGTATTCCCAATTTTGCCATTTAGCGACCTTGCCTTTCACATTAACTATTCTAAATACATCTTTTGTAGAGTTTCTCTTTTTTCTTTGTCTA
This sequence comes from Lachnospiraceae bacterium, assembly GCA_031554725.1. Taxonomy (GTDB): domain Bacteria; phylum Bacillota; class Clostridia; order Lachnospirales; family Lachnospiraceae; genus JAVBUZ01. The sequence continues at coordinate 12,488 of JAVBUZ010000175.1, forward strand.
ATCCCATTTCCGCTTCTAAAAACTTATCCATGCTTCCATAATTTGTATCAATTTGCTCAAAGACTGAATTAATAAAAGATACTTCTACTGTAAATAACAAACGGATACCAGCTAGTAAAGGTTGCTTATTTGGAATCTCACCCATCTGAGCCCCAATTTTCTTTAGTAGCATACTCGTTTCTTCCTTACCAAACTCATTGGTCTTCATATAATCTGCAATAATAAGCTCTTTTGAAACACCAAGTGCGCTTAGCAATAGGGTGGTTCCTACACCCACTCTGTCTTTTCCCGCACTACAATGCCATAGTACCGCTCCTTCTTTTTGTTCTAGAAGAGCCTCAAAAAATTTCTTATACTGGCCCTTGCTAAAAGAACTTTTTATAAAGCCTGCATACATATCCTGCATATATGCTTCTGCACCATTTTTATTAGTACCAACTGCCTTAGCTACTTCCGCTATAATATCTCTTTTCTCCTGCGTTTGAGGCGCTGTTTCCTTTTCTCTTGTAATTCCTAAGGTCGCTTCCTCTAAAATAGGATTAATAATTGGTGTTACACCAGGTAAGATGGGGTCAGGCTGATTTTCTCTTTCTGCCTGTGTTCTAAAATCCACAATGGTCTTTAATCCGTACTCTTTTACAAGTATTTCTCTATCCTCGCCCGTTGTGTTCATCAGTGTACCACTTCTAAGTAATCTATGTTCTCTTATTTTTCGGCCATCTAAGGTTTTAATTCCACCAAGATCACGTGTATTTTTAACACCCTCCAAGGATATTCTTTCAATCTCCTGGCCCATTATTACATACTTTGCCTCCTGTAGGTTTTTACATCTTGTAAAAGCTAGCTCTTCTATTTCTGAAGTTGGTGCAATCAAATCAGGAACCATAATAGCTTTCATTCCCGCCCCGTGAGCAGATCTAATTCCATTGGGAGAATCCTCAATTGCAAATGCCTCCTTAGGATCTACCCCAAGTTTTTCACAAGCTAAAAGGTAAATATCGGGAAGTGGCTTACTATGCTTAACCATATCACCGCCTACTACTACCTGAAAGTATTCCTTTATCCCTGCATCTTCTATATGCTCCATAACCTGCTCATAACGAGTAGAGGATGCCAAACCAATTTTAAAGTCTTCTTTTTTTAGATATTCTAAAATTTCAAGTACCCCTGATTTCATTGGCAAGCCGTTAGCTTTTACCTTTTCATGAAATCTTTCTGAGCTTTCTTTTGCAAATTTATCATAAGGGAAATCTTCTCCATAACGCTGTATCAAAAATTCCTTTGTATCTACCTTATTTAATCCAATACATCCTAGTATGGCTTCTTCCATATTTTCCAGCTGGTTCGCTGCTCCAATTTCCGCCCAAACATCCATGCATATTCTCTCTGTATCAAAAAGTACACCATCCATGTCAAATACAACTGTTTTTGCTTTCATGATTGTCTTTCCCCTCTACTTCTTCTATCTTAACCATTTATATACTTTACATATTATAATACCCTACCACTACAATGCAAACAGTTTCTTATTGTCTTCTTTCATGGATATATGCTATAATGACGCCTGATATAAAGCAAATTTGGGCTTAGTTGGAATATTATATATGCTAGCTAAGGTTTTTGAAAGGATTAGGAAATAGAAATGAGTATTTTAAACGTGGAGCACTTAACCCATGGTTTTGGCGATAGAGCCATTTTTAATGATGTTTCTTTTCGTCTATTAAAGGGCGAGCATATCGGGCTAATCGGCGCCAATGGCGAAGGAAAATCTACCTTTATGAACATAATTACAGGAAAGCTAATGCTTGATGAAGGTAAGGTGGAGTGGAGCAAAAATGTTCGTGTAGGCTATCTTGACCAGCACACTGCTTTAGAAGAAGGTATGTCCATACGTGATGTCCTATCCTCTGCTTTTCAGTTTCTTTTTGAAATGGAAACCGAAATGAATGAGATTTGTGACAAAATGGGGGATGCTACTCCTGAAGAGCTTGATGTATATATGGAGGATTTAGGAACCATTCAAGACCTTTTAACCATGCACGATTTTTATATGATTGATGCCAAGGTAGAAGAGGTTGCAAAAGCTCTCGGCCTTACCGATATCGGTTTAGATCGAGATGTTACTGACTTAAGTGGTGGCCAAAGAACAAAGGTACTTTTAGCAAAGCTACTTTTGGAAAAACCTGACATCTTGCTTTTGGATGAGCCTACTAACTACTTAGATGTGGAACATATCGAATGGTTAAAGCGTTATTTGAACGAGTACGAAAATGCGTTTATTCTCATCTCTCATGATATTCCATTCTTAAATAGTGTAATTAATCTTATTTATCACATGGACAACCAAGAGCTTAATCGTTATGTTGGTGACTATGATAAATTTCAAGAGGTTTACGCTATGAAAAAGTCTCAGCTTGAGGCTGCTTTTAATAAACAGCAAAAAGAAATTGCCGATTTAAAAGATTTTGTTGCTAGAAATAAAGCCCGTGTATCTACTCGAAACATGGCTATGTCTAGACAAAAGAAGCTTGATAAAATGGATGTAATCGAGCTGGCCGGCGAAAAGCCAAAACCAGAATTTCGTTTTAAAGAAGCGCGTACTCCTAGTAGATATATTTTCCAGACCAAAGATTTAGTGATTGGCTATAATGAACCACTCTCTATACCTCTGAATATTGAAATGGAACGTGGCCAAAAAGTTGTATTAACGGGGGCTAATGGTATTGGTAAAACCACTCTTTTAAAAAGTATCTTAGGATTAATTAAGCCAATTAGTGGCTCAGTTGAACAGGGAGATTATCTAGAAATTGGATATTTTGAGCAAGAAATGAGTCAAGACGTAAGTACCACCTGCTTAGAAGAAATCTGGCAAGAATTTCCTGGTTTTACCCAGTATGAAGTCCGTTCTGCTTTAGCAAAATGTGGACTTACAACAAAGCATATTGAAAGCAAGGTAAAGGTTTTAAGTGGTGGCGAGCAAGCAAAGGTTCGCTTATGTAAGCTTATCAACAGAGAACACAACATTCTATTACTGGACGAACCTACAAACCACTTAGATGTGGATGCAAAAGAAGAACTAAAACGCGCACTAAAAGAATATAAGGGCAGTATCTTAATGGTATGTCATGAGCCTGACTTCTATGACGGCTTAGCAACCCATGTATGGGACTGCACAAAGTGGACCACAAAATTATTCTAGCCTTAGTTATTTTTCGTTTTATCTAAAATTTCAGTTACCTTGTCTATTGTTTTTACTCCATCTAGCTCCTCGCTGATGATAAAATAATTAGGCAAGGTATCATGCTCTCCAGAGCTTTTCTGATATCCTCCGTAGAATATTCCTATCCCTACTACACCCAAAAGCATAATAAGTATAATGAAATACCACTTTTTCTTCTTCATATTCTCCCTAACACTTTCCATTATTCTTTTCCTAGTTACTGTCCCCTTAAAACAAAGGATAATGATATAACGTATATAACTCATCATATCATCATCCTTATTGTAATACAAATTAATATTTTCTTAATATTTGCTTAATATTTCGCCAACATCTGTGCTGCCATATGTCTAGAAATGTTAAAGCTTCTTACATTTAGGTCTTCTATGTCACTATATACACCTTTCAAATAGAAGTATCCCCACTCTTCCTTATTCATACGACTTCCTATATAGTATCTTTTCTCTTCTTCTTTTTCCATACGTTTTATATCATAACCTTCTTTTTCTAAATAAGGTATAATAATTGGCGCTGCATCTGTTGAAAGATTGCACAAGTATGCATAATCGTGATATGCATCTGCGTCAAAGAAGCTGTGTACCTGCGTCCCTGTTACATTTCCAAGGTTGCACCTTGCAATTAAATAATCAGGCTTTGAAAATGATAATAAAAGATAGAAGATCGTTACAACTGCCGTTCCATAACGAAACAGTGGAAAACTTGACTTGTAAATATTTACTAATACTCCTGTCAACAACATAAATATGACCACTAAAGACCATAACACTAGAATACGCAAAAAGGTTAAATAGTAATGCTTAATATACAAAATCATACGCATACCTGCGGATGCAATCATGATATAGGTGCAAAGTGACATGATTGTCAGTATTATCTTTAAACTGATGCTATCGCTAAAGTAAGCATTTCCCACCAATACAATTACTAGGTTTAATATACAAATTGCTACTAGTTGAAAAAAGCCGCTTCTTGCATATTCCGCGTATGTTGTCGCTGCTAAATTTATTTTCCCCATAAATAACCCGAATACTTGAATAACAGAAAAGAGTATATACATTATGGTAAGTGGTAGTGTCACTGTAATCGCTAAGGCTGCCTCTATCCGCTTTCTCTCACCAGAAAACTCTTTAAAACGCTTCTCTTCTAAATAATTTAGGACACAATAGATTGTAAAAAACATAAATGCAGCAGTAAAGAACATTCCAACTAAGTTTCCGATTTTTAAAAACTTGAACATATCAACCGTCAAATCCATAAATATTTTATCCGCTGATAATAATAATACCCAAACAAACATAAATAGCGGAATTGCAATTGCGACACCAATTAGAATATATAAACCTTTTCCTTTTTTTTCACCTTTTTTCTGCAAACATTCTAAGAAGTGCTGAAAAGGCTTGTGAATTCTTCCTACGCTTCCGAAAGTCGTGGAAAAGATAGCTACAATATATTGAACAAAGCTCCACTTATCGTCCTCATAAAATTGATGAAGCAAAAAGCTTACCGTTAGTAAAAACACCCCTAGCTTGTTAATAAGCAGGATTCTTCCATCTGCAGTGCAGAAGGTTGAAATGCTCAAAAGCAGCAAGGCAATAAAGTACCAAATACTATTTCTTTTCACGGAAATCTCTAACTTTCTCATACATAAGCAGAAAAAGAAGATACTTCCGCCTACCGCGAAAGGGTACGTAATTCCCGCCCCATTCTTATACATGCAAAAGGTATAAAACAGTGCATATAGAGCACTACCTATACCAAAAAACTTAAATTTGTCCTTCATCTTCTACCTCCTCCTCGCTTACACCTTCCACATACTGCAAAATATCTCCTGGCTGGCACTCTAAAGCTTTGCAAATTGCTTCTAATGTTGTAAAACGAATTGCCTTTGCTTTATTGTTTTTTAAGATAGATAGATTTGCCATGGTTATATCTACCTTACCTGCTAGCTCTGTTAGACCCATTTTGCGCTGTGCCATTACTACGTCTAGGTTTATAATTATTGCCATATGGCACCTCCTATTTTCTTCCTATATGGTTAAGTCATTTTCCAGCTTATACTCTATTGCCTTATCAAAAACAAAGGATAGCACCTTACTAAATAATCCTGCAATGATAAACACAAGAGTTATAACTAGCATAGCTGGCGTCACAAAAACTATCGTTCTTACCAGACTCATTAGGGCAATTAAAAAGCTATAGGTTCCCATCCTCTGCAAGCTCACAACATTTCCGTAAACAAAGCAGTCATCGGCAACTACTGTACGAAACATTTTTCTTAGTTCTCCAATAATAAGGACTGCCAAAACGCCTAAAACAAAATAAATAATCATCGCCTCACCTAAGTATTCTTCAAGCTGTGGGGCAAAACTGTCCCTAACCCACTTTAGAGTAAGAGGTAGGCTAAGTGTTACAAATATTCCTGCAAAATACATAAAGTTCATCAACCATTTTGTTATTCTAATAATCGTTTCCTGTTTCATATAAATCCTCCATATATTTCAATCTATGTTAGACACAATATATCACCGACAAAAACGATTGTCAATATATATTTATCGTTATTCGATAATTTATTATTGAGAATCGGGTTTTATAAATTTAGGCTTTATAAACTCCGATGAATTGCAACCTAGGATTCCCATTTGTAGCCCAAGAATCCCGTTTTGTAAATGAATTTCTCGTTTTGTAATTATAATTCCCGTTTTGTAAATGAAAATCCCGTTTTGTAAGCGTCTT
>JAVBUZ010000252.1:0-30217 GCA_031554725.1 Lachnospiraceae bacterium
ATATTTTGTAAACTCGGGAAAGACGCTTACAAAACGGGATTTTCATTTACAAAACGGGAATTATAATTACAAAACGAGAAATTCATTTACAAAACGGGATTCTTGGGCTACAAATGGGAATCCTAGGTTGCAATTCATCAACCGATTATTTATAATGAAGGGACAAAGATGAATATATTTGCTCAGCAAACAATATTCCTTTCTTGTACAAAGAATGCAAAAAAGCTAACTGAAATATTGATGTAATAAACAAATATGCTTTGAGCGCTGAAGCTTTGACCGTATTTTTTAAGGAGACGTTTTGTTTTGGAGGAAAGGAGCGTCAATCATATGAAGAGAAAAAGATTGAACCGTGATTTGAAGTGGGGATTTCAGTATTATCCTTATTTCCAAATGAATATGGAGAACGAGATATTTCAAGGGTTTGTGAGTATGATAATGCTGATTGATGGTGAATATTTGTACTGGCCATTTGAAAAAGCGGGTCAGTCGCCTGTGGCTGGTGCAGGTATGATATGGCTTCAAATGGTACCCAAGGAAAAGAAAAGACTAGTTACTGCAATGCTTATGCCTATAGATGATAAGCGGGATTATGTTGTGTCTACTTGGTATGTAGATGTTATAGAAAAGTTGGAATTTGATGAGGATGGTGTAGCAGCATATTGGGATAAATATGTCGATGTGATAGCAACGCCGCAGGGAGATTTAATCATTGATGACAGAGATGAGTTGGATGAAGCATATCAGAAAAATGAATTGTCCACAAAGCAATATCAGGATGCTCTTGCTGAGACGGATAGAATTGTATCTGAGTTATTTCAAGATGTAGAAAAGACAGAGCAGGATTGCATAGCGGTGCTCCATGAAGCATTGCGTATGATTGATACTAAACAATGCCAACTGAGATTAAATATGGAGAGATTATAATGAAAGAAAAAAACATATATAGATTTGAGAATATTAATTTCGTGTTATTAAATGAAGAGATACAATTGCCTGACAAATATAAAGAGGCAATGGATGAAAATTGGAGCAATGAGATTGCTAGTGGAAAGACTTATACAAGTGGAAACATATTTACAATATCAGGCCATAATTTCGATGTTGAAGAGAAGACGATTTATATTCAACAATCATCTTATTCACACTATTTATATAGTAGAAAAAGAGCTTATGATATTTATAGCTGCCGTTCTATGGCGTCAAATGCTCTTTTTTTAACAAGTGATAACTATTTTGTTTTAGGGAAGATGCAAAATACAACTTCTCTTCCAGGAAAGATTAAGTTTATAGGAGGGTCTGTAGATAAAGAAGATATTGAAAGTTCAAATAAAGTAAATATTGAAGGATGTGTAAAACGAGAGTGTAATGAGGAAATAGGCATAGATATAACTGATAAGCGATATGTGGAATATGTAGAACCGATTGCATATATAACGCGCCCTCATTTGACTTTTGTAAATACCTTATTTTATGTAAGGTTATCAATGAGCAAGAATGAAATGGAAAAACACTTCAAAGATTTTCAAGCTAAACTTATGGATGCAAAGGAAGAAATAGAATTAAGTGAAGTTGTTTTTGTACATAACGATAAAGAATCGGTGAAAGTATTTCTTGAAGATAAGGATAGTAACTTAATAGATTATATGAAAGATTTCTTTGATACTTACTTTGAAGTAATTGAATATGGAGATTTTGCTGATTATGTAAAAAGAAATATTAGAGAAATAAAGGTAAGTAATGGATAACTAGCTCATGAATTATGAGGATGGAGGAGGCTTTACAATGATTAATGAAATCCCTAACGAAGAGAGACTTACTACACTAAAAAGATTTGAACAATATGACTTACATAAAAAAGATATTAGATATCGTTATAAAACTATAATGAACAAGAAAGCCCCATTGATATTAAAGAACTATCATTATGATGAATTTATGGAAGGAATACCAGAGAACACAGATGAATTTGCTTTTCGTCTTTTGAACTTTGTATGTACTAATTTTGCTCATAATGGAGAGTTGAAGCTACCCTCATATCGTAGGATGAAAGACGTCATTGCAGCAAGCGAAGAAGTTGAAGGAAGACTTAATTGTCGAGGATTATCTATTATACTTGCGGAGCTACTACGGATGAATGGGATAAAAGCAAGACATGTTACGTGCGAACCCTATGAGGAACCTTTTAGGGATTGTCATGTTGTGGTAGATTGTATTTTGCCTTCGGGCCAAAGAGTGATGCTTGATCCTACTTATAACCTTTACCTTAGAGATGAAAAAGGCCACTATGTTTCTTTGGAAGCGTTAAGAGAAGGGCTCATAAGGGGGAAGCCCTTTTTCGAAAACGAGAATGCATCTTATAATGGTAATGAGTTTGTTTTAAGTAATTATCTTGAATATATGGCAAAGAATACACTTAGATTTATGAGTAATGTTTTGCTTGGAGATTTTATTATTGAACATGAAAAATAATGATTGAATTAATACCAGCAGGCTATCCCATCGAAGGATTTTCATCAAAGAAAAAGTTTGTATATAATCCTGAAAAGTTTTGGGATATATAGTATCGAAACAAGTAGAGTAAAATTTAAAAGGGCAAATATTTTATAAATGTTGTTGGTGTAAGAAACGTCATTTAATAAGATATTTGTCCTTTTAATAAAATTATTTTCATGGGTAATTACGGAAGGAGCTCCCTTTTTAATTTAAGCTATGATAAAATGTATTCAAAGCAAAACTTGGAGGAAAAACCATGAAGGTAATCTTTTTAGATATTGATGGGGTTCTGAATTCAAAAAAGTGGAACGAAAGCCACCAAAAGGAAATAGATGAAGGAATTCTAATAGACACAGGCGCAGTAGAATTACTGGCAGAGATAGCAAAGCAAACTGGTGCATATATAGTTTTGCATTCAGGCTGGAGATTTTGGCTGGATGAAAACTTGCAAGCAATCAGAAAAGAATCAGAATATTTTCTTGGGCTGTTAAAAGAAAATGGATTGAGCGTTTATGGCATGACACCAGATTTAACAACAGATGAGATTAGAAGAACCAAAGAATTTAGTAGGGTTAAAGCACAGGAAATTCTTTTATGGGTAGCACAGCATGAGAATGTGGAAAGCTGGATAGTTTTAGAGGACTTGGACTTATGCAGTGATGAGGTGAGAAGCAGACAAGTACAGACCAATCCAGAATTTGGATTAACCAAAGAAGATGTGAAAGTAGCAATAAGCATTATGCAGATGGTCCAAAATGAATAGGGGGACGAGGCATGAACTATAGTGAAATATATGAAAAACTATATGCAATAAAAAACCAAGAAGCGGCCATCCCTATGGCAAGCTATATGAAAAATATGTTTTCTTTTCTGGGGGTAAAAACGCCAGAAAGAAAGGCTATTTGCAGAGCTTATTTTAAAGAAGCAAAAAAAGAGAATGTGGTTGACTGGGATTTTATTAATTGTTGTTGGAAAAATGAGTATAGGGAATTGCAATACGTGGCAATAGACTATTTGGATATTGTACAAACGAAGCTTATTCCGGCAGATGTGGAAAGAATTAAAGTGCTGGCACAAAGTAAATCATGGTGGGATACAATAGATGGTCTGGATAAGGTGGTAGGAACGATAGCACTTAGCTATCCAACAGTAAATGAAACCATACTTGCATGGAGCGTGGACGAAGATTTTTGGCTAAGAAGAATTGCGATAGACCATCAGCTAACAAGAAAAGATAAAACCAATAACCAGCTACTAGAACGGGTAATCATAAATAATCTGGGTCAAAAAGAGTTCTTTATTAACAAGGCAATTGGTTGGAGTTTAAGAGAATACTCAAAAACAAATCCAGAATGGGTAAGACAATTTATTGAAAAAAATAAAGCAGAGATGGCATCTTTAAGTATTAAGGAAGCTAGTAAGTATTTATAGAGGGACAAACAAATGAAGACTTTAAATTGCAACTATGAAATGCTTAACCCTTCCATTATGGAAAGCGATAATTGCTGGATTATTGATGAAACGGGAAAAAAGTATGTGGATTTTGAATCGGGCGTATGGTGTACCAGCCTAGGGCATAACAATAAACGAATAAATGAAGCTATGATAAAGCAAATAAATACTATTAGCCATACTGGCTATAGATATACAACAAAAATCGTGGATGAGGCAGCACAAAAGGTACTAAATCTTTTTTCTTTTACAGATGGAAAATGTGTATTTCTAAGCTCAGGTAGTGAGGCTGTGGAGTTTGGGGTGCAGTTAGCAAAGAAAATAATGGATAAGCCATATTTCTTGTGCTTAGATAACTACTTTTTATCCTCCTATGGAATATCCGCAACTCGAAGCCAGGAACAATGGATTTCCCTTGACCTAAAAAAGTATGCTGGTAAGCCAGATGATTTTTTAAAAGGAGTTCCATTTGATAAAATAGGAGCCTTTATATTTGAGCCAGGAAATGCTTCGGGGACAGTGAAGCTACCACCAAAAGAACTAATAAAAGCCATTGAAGAGCAAGTAAAGAAAAACAATGGATTCATAGTTGTCGATGAAGTGACCACCGGAATCGGAAGAACCGGAAAGTGGTTTGGCTTTGAACATTATCATATGAAGCCAGATATTATTTCTTTTGGAAAAGGAATTGGAAATGGATATCCAGTTAGTGTGATTGCAATGTCAAAAGACATAGCCCAGAAAGCAGAGAAAAGTGGGTTTAAATATGCCCAATCACATCAAAATGACCCCTTGGGCTGTAGTGTTGTAAAGGAAGTAATTACTACCATAGAAGAAAATGACTTAATAACAAGAGCGTCTAAAATGGGAGAGGTGCTGGGTGCAGAGCTAAATGCAATGGCACAGAAATATAGCTGTATTAAAGAAATTCGTGGCGTAGGATTAATGTATGTAATGGAATTTTGTCAGGATGAAAAAATATCCTTGGAGAATATACATAAAGAGCTTTTTAACGCTGGATATATTACGGGGGCTAACGTTCCAGGAAATTTGCTTAGATTTTATCCGCCACTTACCATTGACGAGCTACAGATAAAGGAGATGGCAAATGCACTAGAGGCTATTTTAAGCAAATCATTCTGTATCTGAGCAAGAGGTGTGTGAAGAAACAGACAGATATTTAAGCCTATTGACCGCTCTAAGCTCATAAGAAGTAGGATTCGCTGTTTATGGTAAAGACATGTCTTGCTATTTTGTGATAAGTTGATTAAAAATCAAAGGGGGAGTCCTAAATGAATCTAACTAAAATTGGTAGCTTTTTGGCGACCTTACGTCAGGAACAAAACTTAACGCAAGAGCAACTAGGTGAAAATATTGGAGTAACCAATAAAACCATATCAAGATGGGAAAATGGCAACTATTTACCACCAGTAGAAATGCTTCAAACCTTAGGCGAGCTTTATCAGGTAAGCATCAATGAAATACTGACCGGAGAAAGAATTGCGGAGCAAGACTATAAAGAAAAGGCAGAAGAAAATATCAAAGCTGCTTTAAAAGAAAGTACCTTTTCGCTAAAAGAAAAGATGGACTTCTTTAAGAAAAAATGGAAAAAAGACCATGTGGCTCTCATTTTAATAGGTATAATTCTTCCTATTATTATATTTGTATTAGGTATTATTTTTTATAAAGGACTAATGCTTTTAGCTCTACCTATGGCGTTTATTATTTACATTGCGTTATACAATCGGATGATGATTTATGTGGAAGCAAATGCATTTAAAGGAAAAGGAGAAAACTAATATGTACTTAGGCAGTACCTACCTAATAGTAGATGATTTTGCGAAATCCATAGAGTTTTATGAAAAGCTACTTGAAATGACCGTTTCAAAAAAGAACATGGAGCGCTTTGGTATGTTTGATTATGAGGGGAGCTGTATTGCTCTTATGAATGCTCATTTTGATACAGAAAATCCCCAAAAAGTAGTACATAAGGGAGAATATGTGGAATACTTTGATGATTTGGAACAAATAGCAGGTCTGCCCAATACAAGAAAGTTTGTTTTAAATTTTGGAACGGATGATTTAAGAGCGGAATATGACCGAATCAAGAAGCTAAACATATCTGAAAAGATATCAAAGATTAAATACGTATGTAATGCCTCTCCCTATTATTATTTTCAGCTAACAGACCCCGATGGGAATATTATGGAAGTGACTGGAAATTATACCCCAGAAGAAGGAGAATTTGAATAGACTTAAAAAAATCTTGACTCTCTCGCTACGTGATGCCTCATGCTACTCTTGAAAGGAGGAAACTCAGAATGAAAACCGTAAAAGAGGTTGCACAAATATCAGGAGTAAGCATAAGGACACTAAGATATTATGATGAAATTGGTCTGTTAAAGCCAACAGCCCTCACGGAGGGTGGATATCGCCTTTATGATAACAAAGCGCTGGAAAAGCTGCAGCATATTATGTTTTTTAGAGAATTAGAGATACCCCTGGTGGAAATAAGAGCCATCATGGATAATCCTGACTTTGATAGAGAGCAAGTATTGCTAGAGCAGAAGTCTTTGCTAGAGAAAAGGCGCAATCGGCTAAATGGACTTATTGAATTAATATCCGACGTGGCGAAAGGAGTTAATACGATGAGTTTTGAGAAGTTCACAGAAACAGATGTAGAAGAAATTATTGAGAACATGCGAAATAATATGACTCAGGAGCAGTTCGAGGAGTATCTGAAACAGTACGGTGGCGGAAGCATTGAAGCTTGCGAGCAGATACTAAAAAATGCAATGAATGAGGATAAAACAAATGCTTCCATGAATAAATGGTATGGAAGCAAGGACAAAGTTATAGAAGGGTTAAAGCCTATTTTGAATATGGATGAGCTTAGAGTGGAGCTAGATAAAACATATAAAGGATTCTTTGATCATATAGGTAAGGCTGGGGATGAGGAGGAAAAGCTCTTGGTAGCTAGACTAGCTGATTTATATAAGCAGATGCTCAACATGGATAACGTAAGAAACTTTCTAATTGATCTTTCCAATGAGTATTTGCAAAATGAAAAGCTTGCCCAGGCGCAGGATAGTCAGTATGGAGTAGGGACTTCGAAGCATATTGCGGAAGCTTTGCAGCGATTTTACGGTGTATAGATAATAAGTAGGAGTCAACATCTATTTAAAGAATATTTTAAATAGGTGTTGACTTTTATATTGCAAAAGAATACAATCTATTTAAAGAAAGTTTTAAATAGATACGGAGAAAAAATATGGGAGTAACAAATCTATTTAAGGTACTAGCAGAACCACTTAGGCGCGATGTCCTCGAAATGCTAAAAGAGGGCCGAATGAGTGCTGGAGATATTGCAGAAAAGCTAAATATATCCCCCGCGTCTTTATCCTATCATCTAAAGCTCTTAAAGGATGCGGACCTAGTGATAGAGTACAAGTACAAAAATTTTATATATTATGAATTAAATACTACCGTATTTGATGAGCTTATTTTATGGATTGGGCAATTTGGAGGTGGAAGCAATGAAAAATAAAATTCTGTGGATAGTAACTTTTTTACCAATGGTAGTAACCCTTATAGCCATACAATTTATGGAGGATAAGATTCCTGCTCATTATAATTTCGCAGGGGAAATTGATAGATGGGGTTCTAAGTATGAAAACTTCATTTTTCCTGTTATTATCCTTCTTATGACTTTGTTTTGGCAGGCTTTTATAAATGTAAATAAAAAACAGCAGCTAACAGCAAAAAGTGAAAAGAAGCGGGTAGAGGCAAAAAATGATGAAAAAATCATAAGCGTTGTGGCAATAGGAATGGCACTTATGTTTGGAGTAATGCATTACTTTTTCATGTTTTCAGCATTTTTAGAAGTGAAAAATGAGTTCACAAAGGCTGCCTTAGACTTTAATGTGATATCAAATGTAGCAATGGGAATTTTCCTTATAGTATTAGGTAATATTCTACCAAAGGCGAAGGAAGGCTCTGTTGCGGTAGGCGGTATTATATGGAGTAACGGAAACGATCAGGCACTAGCAGCTACAAATAGAATGGGTGGCAAAATATTTATTGGTGCAGGGATTATAATTATAATAGAAGCACTACTCATAGGAGGAATTGCATCCACTCTAATAATGCTTGCGATTCTTATAGGTGCAGCAATAGCTTCGTCGGTATATTCCTATAAGGCATATCAAAAATATAAATAAGAAAATATCATAAATCCCTATTTGTTCATACTATAGTAGTAAAAGAACAAATGGGGATTTTTATGTACTTAATTAAAACAAGCGATGATGTAAAAATAGCAGTCTATGACCCGAATCCAACAGGACATAATGCTATTTTGTTTATTCATGGTTGGCCACTAGCAGGCGAGGTTTTTGAATATCAGGTGTCCTTACTTTTGAACAAAGGCTATAGAGTAGTAACGGTGGATTTGCGAGGCTTTGGAAATTCGGATATGCCTGCAGACGGTTACAACTATGATAGGATGGCAAGGGATATTTATGATGTAGTAGAAAAGATTGGATTATGGGATTTTGTGTTAGCTGGTTTTTCTATGGGAGGAGCCATTGCTCTTCGCTATATGCGAGTTTGTAGGGGAACTGGAGTTAGGAAATTAATGCTTCTTGCGGCAGCGGCTCCTAGCTATACAAAACGTCCTGGCTTTCTTTATGGAGTTACAAGAGAAGCTGTAGATAAGCTAATTGATGGGGCAAGAACTGATCGTGCTCAGCTATGCTATGACTTTAGTCATAAACAGCTTTTGGCATCGCCTCACAGTGAAGCTATCAAAAATTGGTTTGAGAAAATTTCTATATCAGCATCTGGATATGGAACAATTCAGGCGGCCATAGCACTTAGAGATGAGGATGGAAGGGCGGATTTAGCGGCAGTGCACGTGCCAACAGCTATTTTTCAGGGGATAAAGGATGTAGTAGTGCCAGCGGATTTAACCATATACCAATATAAGAATATCCCTGGGTCAGTATTATATCAACTAAGTGATAGTGGACATGGGCTTATGTATGATGAATTAGAGAAATTTAATCATTACATGATGGATTTCTTGGAAGAAAGATAGTAGAATAGAACTACAGTATAGCGAAAGCTGGAGGAATGAAAAATGAACAACTTTAGATATCATGCATACACCGATATTCGATTTGGAAAAGGTGAAATCAAAGCACTGCCAGAGGTAATGGCACCTCTTGGAAAAAAGGTTTTACTTGTATATGGCGGTGGAAGCATTAAGAAAAATGGTCTTTATGGTCAGGTGCAGAAATTATTAGCAGACTGTGAAATATATGAATTAGCAGGCGTAGAGCCGAACCCAAGAATTACGACAGTAAGGGAAGGGGTTAAGCTTTGCAAGGAACATAATATAGAAGTGGTTTTGGCAGTAGGTGGTGGAAGTACCATTGATGCTGCAAAGGTAGTTGCAGGTGGAGCATGTTACGATGGAGATGCGTGGGATTTAGTGACAGACTCATCTAAAATAGGGAAGGTTCTTCCTATTGTAACTGTACTTACTCTTGCTGCAACTGGTTCAGAAATGAACAAGAATGCCGTTATTAGCAATATGGAAACCAATGAAAAGCTAGGTACCTCGTCTCATTACTTTAAACCACAGGCATCTATCTGTGACCCAACCTATTTATTCTCTCTTCCTGCAAAGCAAACGGCAGCAGGAACGGCTGACATCATGTCACATATATTTGAGCAGTATTTTCAAAAGGAAAAGGGTGCATATATTACGGATCGTTTTGCAGAAAGCCTATTAAAAGCATGTATAAAGTATTGCCCGATTGCATTAGAAAAGTCCGATGACTACGAAGCGAGGGCCAATCTTATGTGGGCAAGTACGCAAGCGTTAAATAGTCTTATTACTTGCGGAAAAGGCGGAGCGTGGACCTGCCATCCAATTGAGCATGAATTAAGTGCCTACTACGATATAACTCACGGAGTGGGATTAGCAATTGTAACACCAAGATGGATGCGTTATATTTTAAATGATGATACCGTAGCAAAGTTCTGTGAATATGGAAGAAATGTATGGAGTATTACAGAACCGGATGCTTACAAATGTGCGAATATGGCAATCGATGCAACCGAGGAGTTTTTTGTGGAATGTGGTATTCCTATGACCCTTACAGAAATAGGAATCGATGAGTCTAAATTTGAGATTATGGCAAAGAAGGCAGTTATGTTTGGGGGCTTAGCATATGCATACGTGCCACTAAATGAAGAGGATGTTGTTAAGATATTAAAGAACTGTATATAGTTTAAGAGAAAAAAGAATCGGCGATGCTGGTTCTTTTTTTGTACATTTTTGTTTTAAGACAACAAGTATGTGCAAAAAAAGCCAACTTGGTTTAATGACTATTTACCCGCTCATATGTAAAATATAGTTAACAAGCAAGACAAAAAGAGAAAATAGTTAAGCAATTTGTACACCGCAAACCTGTGAACTATTAGAAGGAGTTGAAAACATGTCTAAAAAAGCGAACAAGAAAACAAAAGCTTCGCAAGGATACGCAAGTACTAAAAAGACATTGCTCTTACTTAGTATGGTGGCACCCGGAGCGATCTGGCTTTTACTACTAAGATATCTACCAATGTTCGGTATTACCATTGCGTTTAAGAATTACAAAGTTTACACAAAAGCTCCCTCACTAATTAATAACGTTTTACATAGTGAATGGGTAGGTCTCAAAAACTTCAAATTCTTATTTGCAACAACAGAGTCATTAAAAATCATTAGAAATACACTTTGCTATAATGTGATATTCATTGTACTAGGATTAGTACTCTCAGTAATATTTGCCATTATGCTAAATGAGATTACAAATAAGTTTGTAGCAAAATCATATCAGACATTAATGTTCTTCCCTTATTTTTTAAGTTGGGTAGTAGCAAGTTATTTTATTCTTGCATTCTTTGATTCAACCAGAGGACTAATTCCTCACTGGCAAGAAAGCCTTGGAATAACACCGATAAACTGGTACGGGGAACCAAAGTATTGGCCGTTTATCTTAATTGTGGCAAATCTTTGGAAGAACATCGGATACAACACTATTTTATATTTAGCAGCTATTACAGGAATTGACCAAAGTCAATATGAAGCAGCATCGATTGACGGTGCGACAAAATTACAACAGATTCGTTACGTAACCCTACCTCATATCAAACCAATGATTATTATTCTATTCATTTTAAATGTAGGTAAGATTATCAATGCAGATTTCGGTTTGTTCTACAGTGTGCCAATGAATCAAGGTTCCTTATATCCAGCAACACAGGTTATTGACACCTATATCTACAACGTAATGAACACAACCCAGAACATGGGTATGAGTACCGCAGCAGGTCTTTTACAGAATGTAGTTGGATTCATTTGTATCATGGCAGCTAACACCATTGTTCGTAAAATTGATGCGGACAGCAGTTTATTCTAGTAAAGGAGGAAAAGAAAAATATGAGTAAAGCAATGGCAATTTCCTCTGGAAAAAAGAAAAAACGAGGACTTAATTCGGTAAGTATACCAGCAGAGATAATCATTAACATTATATTCGTTTTATTTTGTGCACTATGTATTATTCCATTTATATTTGTTGTGATCATTTCCTTTTCTTCAACGGAAAGTATCAGACAAATTGGATTTTCCTTCTTTCCAAAATCTTGGTCTCTAGAGTCTTACAAATATGTTTTGGAATTGGGACAGCAACTATGGTTATCCTATTTTAACAGCTTCTTTGTTACCATTTTAGGAACCATCTTAAGCGTATTGTTATGTATTTTATACTCTTATGCACTATTTAGAAAAGACTTTAAATTTAGAACATTCTTTACTTTTTTTAGTTTCTTTACCATGTTATTCGGCGGTGGTCTTGCACCAACCTATATGGTTTGTAAGCAGCTTCTTGGATTAAGTGATAGCTATGCAGCGATTATTGTACCTATGCTTGTGAATCCATTTAACATCATCGTTATGAGAACTTTCTTCCAAAGTACAGTTCCAGATGAGCTAATTGAGGCAGCAGCAATCGATGGAAGTGGTGAATATAACACCTTATTTAAGATTATTGTACCAATATCAAAACCTGGTATAGCAACAATTGCACTGCTTAATGCTTTGGCATACTGGAATGAGTGGTTTATCCCAATGCTTTATATTAGGGATGATAGATATATTCCACTACAGTATTTATTACAGAGAATGCAGCAGAACGTAGAGTTCTTAGCCAAAAATGCCGCGATGCTTGGTGCAGAAGCATCTAAGCTTGCCATGAAGCTACCTTCGGATAGTTTAAGAATGGCATTGGTAGTACTAATAGTAATTCCTATCGCATGTGCGTATCCATTCTTCCAGAGATACATCGTAGCAGGATTAACTATTGGATCAGTAAAAGGCTAAGAGATGTGTAACAAGTTCATATGGTAGGTACGGTGGCAATGGTGCCACCGCTTACATAAATTTTAATTCTATAGGAGGAATTATTAATGAAGAAGAAGGTATTATCACTAGCATTATCATTAGTTATGGTAGCTGGAATGTTAGTAGGTTGTGGAAGCACACCTGCAGCAACAGATGGTAGCACACCAGAAACTAGCAAAAGCTCTGTAGCAGATGCTACAACAGATGCTTCAGTTGCAACAGATGTGGATCTTTCAGAACATGTTACTTTGACATGGTATTTACATGGAAGTACTGTGAAAGATGATGCAGCAGTAATGGAAAAGGTAAATGAATACCTAAAAGAAAAACTTAATGTAACATTAAAACCTATCTGGGGTACATGGGGAGATTTTAATGACAATTCAGTTTTAGCTCTACAGGGTGGCGATAATGTAGATATCTACTTTACTTGCTCTTGGAGTGCAAATGAATTTAACAAATTTGCAAGAGATGGTTATTGGGTAAAATTAGATGAGTACGTTGATAAATATGCAAAGGATTTATGGAATACACTTCCAGACGTATTAACAACAGGCGTAACAGTTAACGGTAGTGATGGCGTTGGTATCTATGCTATTCCTGGATGGAAAGATTATGCAACACAGAACTGCTGGGATGTAAATGTTGAATTACTTGAAAAATATGGTTATACAGTAGATGATATTGCTAACACAGATTTCTACGGCTTTGGAGATATCCTTGCAACCGTTAAAGCTGGCGAAGGCAAAGACTTCTACCCTCTATTAGTAGAAGGCGCTGTACTTGAAAGAATGGTAACTAACTCAATTATCGTAACAGGTGATTCAGGTACAGTTAACATGTTATCTTACTACATTAATCCAGCAGATGTTTCTAAAGAAACTGCTTATGGTAATGTAATTCAGAACAAATTTGGAACAGAAGAATACAAGAAATTTGTTGAAAAAGTACGTGAATATTACTTAGCAGGATACATTGATCCAGCTATGGCAAATGTTCAGCAGGCAAATGATGTACGCGATGCAAAACAAAAAGAAGGCGCTTACTTAATCGGTACTCAGTCTTACTCTCGTGGATATGAAGTTCAGGCAACAGCAGAACGTGGATTTGAAGTAGCTATGGTTCCTTGTACACCAGCATATGTTGATACAACAGCAGCACAGGGTGCTCTTATGGCAGTATCAACAGCTTCAAAGAATCCTGAAAGAGCAGTTATGTTCTTAAATCTTTTAAATACAGATCCAGAATTAATGACATTATTAGAGTATGGTATTGAAGGCGTTCACTACACACTTAATGCTGATGGAGAAGTAGTATTTATTAAAGAACAACGTGATAACTACTCACCTTGGACAAATGGTATGGGTAATGTAACTCAGTTACCACCACTTGAAGGACAGGGAGTTAACTTCCAGCAAGAATTTAAAGATTACTATGCACAGGCAAAAGCTATTCCAGCATTAGGCTACTCTTTTGATCAGACACCAGTTGAAAATGAAATGGGAGCACTTGCAAACGTAGCAGGACAGTACGCACTAGCACTTAGCGTAGGATTCGTTGATCCATCTGTAGAATTACCAAAATTCTTAGCAGCTCTTGAATCAAACGGAATGCAGAAAGTTATCGACGAAGCAAATGCTCAGTTAGACGCTCTTTTATCTGCAAAATAATTAGTTAGACTTTTGAATTAAAAAAAAATAAAAGTAACTCCCTAAATGTGAAGAAAGAGGCGGCAAGAAATTGCCGTCTCTTTTAGTACGTAATGTTGAAAAAAAACTATAAATTGTATATAATATTATATAGTAATCAATAAAATGTTAAGACGAAAGCGAAAGCATAATGGCTAAATTTAAATGGTACAAAACATTTGATAATTTGCAGGCATATGTATATATTGTTGATACTCAGACCAAGGAAGTATTGTATGCCAATGAGCGTTTGAAATGTGAATATGGAGATATAGTAGGAACGAAATATCAGGGAAATTTGGTGGAGCTTGAGTCTGCGATTACGACAGAGGAAGTCGTAGAATGGGAGGACGGAAGAGAAGCCAGATTACTTTTTATTGAGAGTGATTTGCAGACTGGTAACGAAACTGATTCTTTTAGCGCAAAAGCAGAAGACCGATTGGAGATAACGTTAGACTTGGCGAATGCAGGTTCTTGGGAAATTAACATTGCAGAGCAGAAGTTTTATTGTGATGAGAGATTAAAAAAAATGCTTCATCTACCAGAATCAGTAATTGAGATAGCGGAATTAAAAAAGAAACTTCCTGTTTTATTAGGAGAAAAAGTATATTTAGAATTGATGGAATATATACATAGCAATTGTGAGGGGAACGGACCAACAGAATATAAGAATATGTATATGGAATTTGAAGACGGTACATTTATGTATTCTAATTGTACAGTGAAGATATATCATAACGAAAAAGGAGTACCAGAGAAGATTTTAGGTGTTACCTTGGATGTGACAGGCGACGTAATTGGGTATCGCACATATGAAGATATAAAGGAAAAGCAGTCAGCAGCTCATAAATTTATATCAAATTTTTCCGTGCCATTTACTCAGCCTTATGAGGACTTTGGAACACTTATGGAAAATGCAATATACGCTCTGAGGCTATTCTTTAAAGCTGACAGGGTTTCTATTTATGAGTTTCAACAAGATATGGGGTTACTTTGCACCTATTCAACGAACGGAATTGATAACATTCCCAATATAATAGGGTATTGCCATAAGTATGTTGATATGGAAGCCCTTTATGACGAAATGGCATCAGAGCCATGCTTTTATAGGCAATCAACAGAAAAACTATATAAGGATCATCCTTCTGTATCACTAGGGGCGAAAAGCATTTGTTATATTCCCATTATGATTGCAGGAAGAACGGCAGGATATTTGGTTCTTTCTTGCTACAAGGATTATGCGAACTGGACAGATAATGAGTTTAAACCAGCAATCATGGCAAGTTCAATTATTGCTGGAGCATATTCGCTACGTAAGCGTGACGATGAGTTGTTAAGGACAACAGCACAAGCTCAAAATGCCAATGCTGCTAAGAGTCAATTTTTAGCAAATATGAGCCACGAAATTAGAACACCAATGAATGCAATTATTGGAATGACAAAGTTAGCAGAAAAAGAAAGGTCAATTGAAAAATATCAACATTATTTTAGTGGCATTAAGAATGCATCAGAGCACTTGTTGAATATTATCAATGATATTTTGGACTTATCAAAAATTGAATCGGGAAAATTGGATCTGAGTGAAGCTGTTTTTGGAATAGAACAGGTTATTATTAAAGCATGTGAACTAATGTCAATTAAAGCAGAAGAAAAAGGTTTGAAGATTACTAGCGACAGAGGTGAAAGACTAAGCCTACGATATTTGGGTGATGAGGTAAGAATTTTGCAAGTTCTAACCAATTTACTATCCAATGCGGTAAAGTTTACCCCTGATGGAGGAGAAATACAGGTCTATGTTGATGAGCTTGAGAAAAAAGACAATGTGGCAACGATTAAGATAACGGTTTCTGACAGTGGGATTGGAATGTCAAAAGAGCAGCAAGCACGAATCTTTAATATCTTCGAGCAGGCGGACGGAAGTATTACAAGAAAATATGGTGGAACGGGGCTTGGACTTGCCATAAGTAAATCATTTGTACAGCTAATGAATGGAACAATTACAGTGGAATCTGAGGAACAAAAGGGATCAAGATTTGAAGTGATAATATGCCTAAAAGTTGCAGAAGCGGAAGGTGAAAGAATTAATAGTGATATAAGAAAACAATTTTCAGGAAAGAAGATATTACTTGTATCAAAAGAAGAAAACATTATTTCAAAGTTTTGCTACTATTCTAAGTGGTTTGATATTCGATGTGATTTTTGTCAGGATATTAATGAGGTGGGGAGGATGCTTTTCGAGGCAAAATGTGTAAATAGTACCTACGATATAGTATTCTTTGATTATTCATTGGTGAGTGGTAGGAAAGTACGAGAAATTTTGGACCAATATCAAGGTGTAATGGATTGTAGAAATGTGGTCATGATTGTGCCATTTGGATCATGGAAAACAGTGCAAAAGGTCACAAAAAAATATGGCATTGAACATTTTTTGAGAAATCCCAATTTTGTATTTAGCTTTTACAATGTTGCAATGGAAGTAATTTATAATATAAAAACATATGGATTTTATGAAAATTCGAAAAGAACAAATTTTGCAGATATTCATATGCTATTGGCTGAAGATATAGAAATCAATAGTGAAATCTTAATAGCATCTCTGGAGGACACTCAGATTAAGATTGATGTTGCAAAGGACGGCAGGATGGCTGTTGAAATGTTTGAAAGCAATCCTGAAAAATATGACATTATCTTTATGGACATGCAGATGCCAATAATGAATGGATTGGATGCAACTAGAGCAATTCGAAATAGCAATTATTTCCATGCAAAAACAATACCAATCATAGCTATGACTGCCAATGTATATAAGGAAGACATTACTGCATGCCTTGAGGCAGGAATGAATGATCATTTGGGAAAACCAATAGATGTACAGACGGTGGTTTCAAAGATTGATTTTTATACACAAAAATAAATATAAAAAAGTTTGGATAAAGTATAACGAAAATAACATTCCTTCGAGCAGGCGTTCTCACTTGAAGAAAAACGTAATGGTACGTAAAATCTGATAAGACCAGATTTAAGTACCAACGTTTTTCTACACTGCTCATAAGGAATGTTATTTTCGTTATAATATCTACAAAATGATTTCCTACAATATTTTGTTGTGTGGTTAGAAAACAATTTATTTTTTCTAAAAATACTCTACTATTAAATTAGGTTTTTTATAAAATACCTTTCCAATCATATCAAGGGAAGAGTGGATTGTTACATTATCCATATACTCGATGGAAGATATATCACAGGTACCAATAATTAAGCGGGAAAAAGCGTTGATGTCCATGGCGATGTCAGGGCTTAGGGTATCGTCCTTTATGATGTTGCTCGCTTGTCCATCTGTAAATTCAATGAAAAAGCTTCCGTTATTGGCTGCTATTTGCTTGTCAGTGATTTGAACTTTTAAGGAGCCAGAGCCTTGATAGCGAGCACCCCTTAAGACTGTTTCAACATTGATAGCTCGTACCATGCCACAGTGTGAAGTTTTAACACTTCCAGCGCCCATGGACCACTCAGGAATGACCAAAGTCATATCTACGTCAGTGGGTACTTCGAAGGTGACATATCCATGATCACTTCCTAAGCTCATGGCAAGATTTAAAAGTCCTTTTAGTCCTTCTATGTCAGTAAAACAGAAACGAGTACATTGTAAGTTCCTGCCATCGGGTTCGCTTGCTTGTTTAAAGCTCATATATCCCTTAGGTGTTTTATCCTCACTTACGTATACATAAGTAAAAACCTGGTCTTTTACAGGATTGGATTTATTGACCCATGCATATTCGAAATCTTCATTGGCAATCATCATATTATACTTAGCTTGCCATACTTTATATATTTCTTTGATTTCACTGAGCATAAAATTTCCAGGTTCTACCAAGGAACAATTTCCTGCTACAGGATAATGCTTTAGAGCACTTAGCTGAATGTGATATTGCTTTCTTTCACATGCCATTTCATAACCAAATTTACGATAGTAAGCTGTAGAGAATGGATATAGATAGGAAAAGGCTACTCCAGCCTCATGCATAGCTGGAAGTGCTGCTTCAAAGCATGCACGAATTCCGCCCCCCTTCCTATATTGTGGAAGGGTAGCAACACCTCCAATACCAGTCATGGAATATACATTGCCATCAAACTGTACTGGGAAAGGCTGAGCAATAAAATAACTCATCATGGTTTCATCATCATCTTCAAAAGCGGCCCATCTTTCGGTCCAGTAAAAATCCTCGCGAGATTCTGGGTTTTTAAGTATGTCTTCGTAAATCTCCTTGGAAGATTTACTGATATCAGCACCGAATTCAAAAGCTATTGCAAAAAGTTCTTGAGTTCTTTTTATTTCTTCGGGTTTAATTTTTCGTACTATCATAACAGACTTCCTTTCTGTTTCCTTAATAATATTATTGTCTATTAGTAAGTGGATTTAGTCAATGATGATTTTTGCTTATTTTTGTATGCTTAATCACTAAAAATTATGATATGATAGAAAAAAGCACTTTAGTCGAATATAGAAGCGAAAGGAAATTGATGGTATGGGATTAGTTAAATGTCCTAATTGTGGGAAAGAAACTTTTGATGATTATAAATGTGGCTACTGTAAATATGTCTTAAGAAAAAAAGAGAATAAATTTGATACAGAAATGTACAGTTATTTATATGAAGAATATTTTCAAGCAAGAAATAAAGCGCAAGTGGTTAAAAAAGGAATGTCAAAATTTAATAAACCCATGCAAGAAATAAAGAATATTGTTGATTATATAGCGGATGAAGTTTTTGAACAGGAAAATTATAAATCCAAGGAAGAGTTAGGGGAGCACCTGACAAAGGTAACATATAACGATTTCAGTAAGGTTGACGAGGCTTTTTCTTTAAAAAAATCAGCGCTATTATTGTTAACCATATTATTAGGGCTTTTGCTGGTTTTTTCTGTAACAAGAACAGATAGTAAAATGTTAATTACTATTTTTGCGGTATCTTTTATGGTGTTTTTGACATATTTTAGTTTTAGTTTATTGCCTAAGGAAAATCGTATAAATTGTACCTACTATTATTCATTTGTTCAATATTTTATACATGACTTTATTTATAAAATATTAATCATGGTTTTGATTTTTTTTGTACCAATAATATTACTAGGTAAATTTGAACTAACATATTTCGATATAACTGCTGTAGGGGTAACTTTATATATTATTGAAGTTTTGTTGCTACTTGTTTATATGTATATGTGGGCTAAAACGTCTACATCTTCTTTTACAATTGATTACGGGAATGTTGTATACAGATATCAAAAACTTAATGGCTTATCAGGGCAAGAAAGTGATAGGTTTCCAGAGTTGGCTTGGTCTCATTATGTGGAATATAGTATTGTACAAGTTTATAAAATAAAAGAGAGCATGAATTCGATAATAATTTATGGGAAAATTATTAAAAGCCAAACATCAATTCAGATTGCTGGAAAAGTTATATCATATAAGCCTAAAGAATATGAGAAGATTGTAATAAGAAAGTGCTTTAAAAATAATAGGGAGTTAATTAACAATTTAAAAAGGCTAGAAAAGAAATAGGCCGTGTGTGAAAGTTTATGGAAACTTTATAGATTTATTTGAAAGCATTTATTGACAACCTCCATTAATTACCATATGATTATAAAAAGAACAAATTGCATAAATGAGGGAGTAGTTCCGCATACTGTTATATAACAATGCGAGATAAGTCAACAACATGGCAGAGAACCTGTCTGGTTTATCTATAGAGAATGAGACTCATATACAATGAATAAAACCATTGTATATGAGTCTTTTTTAATATGATGATACCAGGATCAAAAGGCCATATGACAGGATAACGCTCCGCTGTGCAATTTATAATGAAAGGATGAGGAGCATTATGAAAGAGTATTTGAGTAGTGTAGAAGAAGTATTAAAGGAAAAAAAGGCAACAGAAGCAGGGCTTAGTTCCAGCCAAGTAGAAGAAAGAATTAACTTCTATGGCAAGAACAAGCTACAAGAAGGAAAGAAAGTAACTCTTTTGGAAAGATTTATGAAACAGCTTGCAGATCCTATGATTATCATTTTGATTGTTGCGGCAGTTATATCGGGAGCTACAGCGGTATATTCAGGAGAATCCTTTGCAGATGTTATTATCATTATGGCGGTAGTTATTATTAATGCAGTGCTTGGTGTAGTTCAGGAAAGCAAGGCAGAAAAAGCCATTGCAGCATTACAGGAAATCGCAGGAGCAACCTCTAAGGTAATTAGAGATGGGCAGCATATAGTAATAAGAAGTGAAGAAATTGTTCCAGGAGATATTATTATATTAGAAGCAGGAGATGCAGTTCCAGCTGATGCTAGAATTATTGAATGTGCCAGCATGAAGGTGGAAGAAGCAGCACTCACGGGAGAGTCAGTTCCTGTTAATAAAAAAGTAGAAGCACTTGCAATAGGAGATGGAAAAGACATTCCTCTAGGGGACCGCAAAAATATGGTTTACATGGGTAGTACAGTAGTTTACGGCAGAGGAAAGGCTGTAGTTTCAGCTACTGGTATGGAAACTGAAATGGGTAAAATTGCCGATGCGCTTGTAAAAGCCAAGGAGGGAGATACTCCACTTCAGAAAAAGTTAATACAATTAAGCAAAATTTTAAGTATCCTAGTAATAGGAATTTGTGCTATAATTTTCGCAGTGGACCTTTTCCGCTCTTATCCCAATATCACAGGTGAATCTATTTTAGATACCTTTATGATTGCGGTAAGCTTAGCGGTAGCAGCTATTCCAGAAGGTCTTGCAGCAGTTGTAACAATAGTGCTTTCCATTGGCGTAACTAAAATGTCCAAGCGAAATGCAGTAATTCGTAAACTAACAGCTGTAGAGACACTAGGTTGTGCCCAAGTAATCTGTTCTGACAAAACTGGTACATTGACACAGAATAAAATGACTGTAGTAGAAGAGACTGGTTCGGATAAGATATTACTGGGAAAAGCAACAGCTCTGTGTTCCGACGCAGAACTAGATACCGATAAAACGGCAGTTGGAGAACCCACTGAGTGTGCGCTAGTTAATTTTGCATATTCTTTAGGAATGGATAAAAACAATCTTAAGAAGGAATATGTACGTATTGGCGAGGCACCCTTTGATTCTATGAGGAAGATGATGTCTACCGCTCATAGAACCAAAGAAAATAAAATAGTACAATTTACCAAAGGTGCGCCAGATGAAATATTAAAGAGATGTACCAAAATAGTAGTAGATGGTAACGTCGTTCCCATGTCTGAGGCTGATAGAAATAAGATATTAGCTGATAATAAGGCCATGGCAGACAGCGCATTACGAGTGCTTGCTGGAGCTATGAGAGAATGGGATAATGAGCCTACAAGCTATGAAGACAGCTATTTGGAACAGGAACTTATCTTTATTGGTTTAACTGGTATGATTGATCCGATTCGTCCAGAAGTAAAGGCCGCTATTGAAGAATGTCGTCATGCAGGAATTAAGCCTGTTATGATTACAGGAGATCATAAGGATACTGCGGTAGCAATAGCAATGCAGTTAGGTATGATTACAGGGCCGGAGCAAGCATTAACCGGAGCACAGCTTGATGAATTGTCTGACGAAGAGTTAAAAGAAAAAATTGAATGCTATGCAGTTTATGCAAGGGTGCAGCCTGAGCATAAAGTGCGTATTGTAAATGCATGGAAAGCAAAAGGCAAGATAACTGCTATGACAGGAGATGGTGTAAACGATGCTCCTTCCATCAAAAATGCAGATATTGGTATCGGTATGGGTATCACTGGTACAGACGTTACCAAGAATGTTGCAGATATGGTGTTGGCAGATGATAACTTTGCAACAATTGTTTCAGCAGTAGGTGAAGGTAGAAGAATTTATGACAATATTAGAAAGGCAATTCAGTTTTTACTTGCGTCTAATTTGTCAGAGGTATTGGCTATTTTCTTTGCAACTTTGTTAGGATTTACTATTTTAAAACCAGTACATTTGTTATGGATTAACCTGATTACAGACTGTTTCCCAGCACTTGCACTTGGAATGGAAGACGCAGAAAAGGATATTATGAGTCGTCCTCCAAGAGATTCTAAAGACGGTATTTTTGCTGGCGGTATGGGACTTCACGTATTGGTTCAAGGTATTGCTGTTACAGTAATTACTTTAGGAGCATATTTTGTAGGTCACTATATGGAAGCTGGTAAATGGGAAATTGTAAATAGTGCCGATGGAATGACGATGGCATTCCTGACCTTATCTATGACAGAAATTTTTCACTCTTTTAATATGCGATCCTTGGATAAATCCATCTTCGGTATTCGCAAAATGAATAAATATTTGCTTGGTGCAATGATAGCATCCCTTGTTTGTACCACTGCAGTTATTTATGTACCTTTCTTATCAAATGCGTTTGGATTTGAATCGATATCATTTGTAGAATATATAGTTTCATTGGCGATGGCGGTTTCTATTATTCCAATCGTAGAAATTGAAAAGTGGGTAACAAGAAAGGTGAAAAAAGTAACCGTTAACAATTAAATTAGAAACAGAAAGGGGTAGTATTATTGAGACACAATGAACAATTACTGGAAAAGGTATATGAATCGGTGGCAGCAGTACTGCCGATTACCGTAATCGTTTTGATTTTGAGCATTACGATTGCCCCCCTCACTCCTGCAACCTTAACTTTATTTATCTTTGGCGCGATTATGCTAGTTCTCGGAATGGGATTTTTCACACTAGGTGCGGATATGTCCATGATTCCTATGGGAGAGGGTATAGGCGCTCAGTTAAGCAAGGCAAAAAAGATATATATTCCATTACTTATTTGCCTTGTACTTGGATTTATTATAACAATGGCGGAACCGGATTTGCAGGTACTTGCAGAGCAAGTGCCTTCCATTCCGAATCGAACATTAATTTGGACAGTGGCGATTGGTGTAGGTATCTTTCTTCTGATAGCACAAGCCAGAATGTATTTTAAGATACCATTATCATTTGTTTTAGTGTTATTTTATGGAGCAATCTTTATTCTTTCTTATTTTGCACCAAATAGCTTTATTGCGGTTTCCTTTGATTCAGGTGGAGTTACCACTGGACCAATTACGGTACCGTTTATTATGGCACTTGGTATTGGTATGGCTTCTGTGCGAAGTGATAAGAACTCAAGCAGTGATAGCTTTGGTCTTATTGCAATCTGTAGTATAGGCCCTATTTTGTCAGTATTATTGCTGGGTATTTTATATAAACCAGCAGATGCTGTTTATACGCCAGTATCCATAGCGGAATTATCATCAACAAAGGAAGCTGCAAGGGAATTTGCGATTGGTCTTCCCATCTATGCGAAAGAAGTAGCGGTGGCACTTGTTCCCATAGGTATTCTATTTATCCTATTTCAAGTTATTTTCAAAAGATTTCATGATAGACAATTAATTAAAATAATATCAGGATTTATATATACATATATAGGGTTGGTTTTATTTTTAACTGGGGTAAATGTTGGATTTATGCCAGCGGGTCAATATATTGGCTCCAGCATTGCAGCAGGTAACAGAAGCTGGATGCTTGTTCCAATAGGTATGTTGATTGGTTACTTTATTGTCAAGGCTGAGCCGGCAGTTCAAGTGCTCACCAAGCAAGTAGAAGAAGTAACGAACGGCTTGATTAGTAAAGATGCTATATCACATAGCTTATCAATAGGTATCGCGATATCTGTAGGTTTATCTATGCTACGTATTTTAACCGGACTAAACATTATGTGGTTTTTAATACCTGGATATGCAATTGCGCTTACTATGACCTTCTTTGTACCACAGATGTTTACGGGTATTGCGTTTGACTCTGGTGGTGTGGCAAGTGGACCCATGACGGCAACCTTCTTACTTCCGCTGGCTATGGGTGCATGTGAAGCAGTAGGTGGCAATATTATGACAGATGCTTTTGGAATTGTGGCAATGGTAGCCATGACTCCTCTTTTGACAATTCAAATATTGGGACTTATAAGTCGCATCAAGATGCAGGTGGAGAAAAAACGTATTCAGGCAACGCTTTCAGATGTGAAAGATACTATCCTATACTTTGACTAGGCAGAAAGGATGAAAAAATGGCGGATAAAAATGGAGTAAAAGTCATAATAGGCTTTATGGAACGTGGGCAAGGAAAAAACGTTGCAAAAGTTTTTCTGGAAAATCAATTACCAGTCAGTTTCCAATGCCCAGGCATGGGAACCGCATCCTCAGAGCTTTTGGACGTTTTGGGATTAGGTACAGCAGAAAGAGATATTATCTTTAGTATTGCATCAACGGCAAATGCAGAACGAATGATGCATATGCTAGATGAAGACTTTAGTGGTCACTTAGATGCACATGGAATTATTATTGATTTGCCACTAACAGGAATAAATAATATGATTGCAACAGCTTTAATGAATATGAGTCCAGAGAATATGGTGAACGGAGGCGAGATGATGGATCAACATACAGACAATAGTATGATTTTGGTAACTGTAAATCAAGGACACACCGATGAGGTAATGGATACTGCCAGAGGAGCAGGTGCCAGAGGTGGAACAATTATTCGTGCCAGATGGTCAGGCTCTAAAGACTCAGAGCAATTCTATGGAATGAATATTCAAGAAGAGAAAGAAATCATTTTTATTGTTACTACAAAAGAAAATAGAAATGCAATTATGGAAACAATAAATATGAAGCATGGTCTAAACACAGAAGCAGGTGCCATGATATGCTCTCTAGGAATTGATCATATTGTTAGAGGCTAGTTTTTGTGGCATAAAGTCCTTATAATTGCACACACTAATTAAGAAACTAAGATGTTTAAGTATTTAACAAATTATTCCACTTAAATCCTGTTTTGCCAAGCATTCCAATGAGCCTTAGGATAAATTCGTGTTCACAATTGTGTTCCACGAATTTAAGTCTCATTTACATGGCAAATAGGGATTTGCGTAGAATAATTTTGTTAAATATCTGATAACGTCAGTTTCTTAATAAGAGAGTACAAAGTAGTAAGTACAAGAGGAGTGTGTGCATGGATAATATAAATGGAAATGTAGATGGTGGTTTATTAGATGGGTTCGGAGCGGTGCCGATTGGATTTGGCATGTCACTTGCGATGAACGAGCGTGCGATGACGAGTTATGCCAAAATGACTGAGGCGCAGAAAGAAAAAATGATTTTGCAAGCAAAGGATGCAAAGTCAAAAGAAGAAATGGATCGAATTGTAAGCTCATTGGCACTTTCCGATGAACAAGAAATTAGAGATCTATTTCCAGGATCTAGCATAGGATAAGTAATAGACGGAGACTAACACCAGCCTCCGTCTATTGTTATAATTTGGCCTGTCATATAGCTTGGAGATGTGGCAATCTGCCAAACAAGCTGAGCTACCTCGTCAGGTGTACCTAGGCGGTCAGCTGGAATTTCTTCTCTTATAGCATCCACATCTTCAGGAGAGAGAGAGGCATTCATCTGGGTATCAATCATTCCACATGCAAGAGCATTGACAGAGATGCCGCTTGGAGCAAGCTCCTTTGCAAGGGCCTTAGTAAAAGCATTTATCCCACCCTTTGATGCAGAGTAAGCAACCTCCATTGAAGAGCCAACACTGCCCCAAACAGAGGAAATATTGATGATACTTCCAGTCTTCTTCTGCAGCATAAGAGGGATGGCATGCTTGCAGGCATAAAAGCAAGAGCTCAAATTAGTATTTATGACATTTTGCCACTCTTCTAGTGACATATCAGAGAGAAGACCAAAGTAAGCGATTCCTGCGTTGTTTACAAGCACATCAATGGATGGAATGGCGGAAAATAAGTTTTCAACATCGCTATAGTTGCTCATGTCCACGGTAAGTGCTGTGCAGGGGGTATGATAGGCTTCTTCAATTTCTTTTTTAACTTCAAGAAGTTCGATGACGGATTTCTTGCAAGTGATAATGATATGATATCCTTTGGATGCAAATTCTAGAGCGATGGCGCGGCCAATGCCTCTAGAAGCCCCTGTAATAAGTGCAGTAAGTGCCATAGCTAACCTCCTTTTTCCTCAGTATAGCATGGGCAAAAGCATTCGTACATTGAATTTTTAGGAAAAAACTGATACGATAGGACAAAAGATATATTTAAGAAAGGCAAGGTGTTAATTATGTATGACTTGATTATTATTGGTTCAGGGCCAGCTGGATTGTCCGCAGCAGTATACGGAATGAGGGCTGGGCTTAACTTATTAGTTATAGAAAAAAATCCGATGAGTGGAGGACAGGTTTTGACTACCTATGAGGTAGACAATTATTTAGGACTACCAGGGATAAATGGATTTGATATGGGTGTTCAATTTAAAGAGCATGCAATAAAATCTGGTGCAGAGTTTGTGGAAGCAGAGGTTTTAAAGGTAGAAGACAAAGACGAACAGAAGGTAGTATATACAGATCAAGGAGAATATGTGGCAAAGACGATTATTATTGCTACAGGCGCCCACCATGCGCATCTTGGGGTAAGTGGTGAAGAAGAGCTTGCGGGTATGGGAGTTTCTTATTGTGCTACCTGTGATGGTGCTTTTTTTAGAAATAAAACGGTTGCTGTAGTTGGCGGCGGAGATGTTGCAGTAGAGGATGCAATATTTCTTGCAAGAACTTCAGCTAAAGTCTATGTAATTCATCGAAGAGGTGAATTAAGGGCTGCAAAGATTTTGCAAGATCGCTTGCAAAGTTTTCCAAATGTAGAAATGGTGTGGAATCATACGGTAAAAGAAATACAAGGTGAGGATGCGCTAGCGAGTCTTCTTATTGAAAATACAGAAACGAAGGAAGAAACACAACTAGAGGTAAATGGTGTTTTCATTGCCGTTGGAATTCATCCAGATACAGAGCTGTTTAAGGACATCGTAACATGTAATCCGGCAGGCTATATTGTTGCTGGAGAGGACTGCAAAACATCTGCACCAGGAATTTTTGTTGCAGGTGATGCAAGACAAAAACCAATGCGCCAAATCATTACTGCGGTTGCTGATGGTGCGAATGCAGCTACAAGTGTTGCCACATATTTAATATAGAAGTGAACTATATCTGATATAAATATTACAAGAAAGTCAACGAAAAATGACTTTCTTGTTTTTGTTTGGAAAGTGCCGAGAAATAGCACTAAAAACCCATTAATTGGATGCACAATATGCTTGACAAGAGAGGTGGATTATGCTATATTTTTTAACAGATGTAACAAAATTGTAACAATTAAAAAGATAACACTCAAGTCACATATTATATGTGCAGGAGGAATAGATGAAGCAACATGGTGTGAAAATAGTAGCAGGTTTTTTAGCAGCAGCAATTACATTCACTAGCATTAATATAGAAGCAATGGCTGGAGGCGTTTCTAACGTATTACCAGCAGGCGGGGTAAATTTAACACTTGTGAAGGATACTTCACTTGAGAGTATACAAAATAATGAAAAAAAAGATAAGAAAATAGAAACTACCATTCAACAGGCACAGATTGAAGAAATGCTTGTAGCAATGGCAGAACAGGCTCAGCTTGAAGAGGATAACAAATTTAGAAATCTTGTTATTGCGAAGGTTAATAAATATGTTAATGTAAGAAGTACTCCAGGAGAAGATGGAGAAATCGTAGGAAAGCTTTATGACAAGTCGGTTGGTGTTTTTATTTCAGAAGAAAATGGCTGGTATCAGATTACTTCTGGAAAGGTAACTGGTTATGTAAAGGCGGAATATTGTGTAACAGGTGATGACGCAATTCAATTAGCAAAAGAGGTTGGTGTAAGAATTGCAACAGTTAATACCACAACCCTACATGTTCGTGCTGAGGCTACAACAGATTCTGCTATTATAGGTTTAGTACCTTTTGGTGATGATTTACTTGTATTAGATGAAACAGATGAATGGATAAAGATAAATATTGAAGAAGGCGATGGCTGGGTTTCAAAAGAGTTTGTAGATATTGTGACAGAGTTTGTTTATGCAGAATCCAAAGCAGATGAGGAAGCTCGTCTAGCAAAGGAAGCTGAAGAAAGAAGAAAAGCACAAGAAGCGGCAGCAGCAAAAGCAAGTAAGAATAATACCAAAAAAGAAACACAGACAGCGGCGAACATAACTGTTGGCTCTGGAAGTGAGTTAGGTGTTGCAGTAGCAGAATATGCAGTACAGTTTGTAGGAAATCCATATAAATGGGGTGGCACAAGCTTAACAAACGGAGCAGATTGTTCAGGCTTTGTTATGAGTGTATATGCAAACTTTGGTGTATCATTACCACATTCCTCTGCATCAGATAGAAAGCAAGGATATGCAGTAGATGGATTAGATAATGCACAACCAGGAGATCTTATTTGTTATTCTGGTCACGTGGCACTTTATATCGGAAATGGTCAGATTGTTCATGCATCAACAAAGAAAACAGGTATCATTGTTTCAAGTGCAAGTTATAAGAAGATTTTAGCTATAAGACGTATCTTCTAAAATGTACAATTTCTAATTTGGTATAATAAAGTAAAATAAGTAAACTATAAGAGTAGTTGGAAAAAGTCCGACTACTCTTTTCTTGAAAAATTGCCCAAAAGTACCATTGACGAAAGGCGGGTTGTGCAAGATATACAAACAATTGACAAATAACGCAAAAACAACCGAAAAATGACGAATATTGAGCAAAAGATTATCCACACCAAAAAAGCTCGGAAATGTGATAAATGCGACTTATACACTAAGTTATCCACAATGTCCACAGGATTTTTTGGTCAAAATAGGTACTTTTTTTGAAAAAACGCGGAACAAACGTTTTGTTAAGTTTTAATGAAAATCAAATATTGTCGATGAATGTTGAAAAAAATATTGACTTTTCAAATGTCAAAAACATACAAAAAAATCCATAAATTGTTGCAAAACATTGAGCGAGTGTGTTATAATGAATACACAATAAAGACCGAAAGGGTGATAAACATGAAATTTATTATTGTAGGAAGAAATATCGAGGTAACAGCAGGGATTAAGGCAGCGGTGGAGGAAAAAATAGGTAAGCTGGAGAAATACTTTAACCCAGATACCGAAGTACATGTTACATTAAGCGTGGAGAAAGACAGACAGAAAATCGAAGTTACGATACCGGTGAAAGGAAGTATCATCCGTTCTGAACAAGTAAGTAGCGACATGTACGTATCAATTGATTTAGTAGAAGAGATTATTGAAAGACAGTTGAAAAAATATAAAACTAAGCTAGTGGACAAGCAACAAGCTGCAACATCTTTTAGTCAGTTGTTTGTAGAGAACGATTATATGGATGATGAGGAAATCAAAATTGTTCGTTCTAAGAAATTTGACATTAAACCCATGTATGCAGAAGATGCATGTATTCAAATGGAGCTACTAGGACATAACTTCTTTGTTTTCTGTAATGCAGAAACAGATCAGGTAAATGTAGTTTACAAAAGAAAAGGTGAAACCTACGGTTTAATTGAACCAGAAAATTAAAAAGTAATAAGAAATAGAGATGTCAGGTGGATTTTACACCTGGCATTTCTTTTAGTTTGCCCTCATCTATTCTGAAAATCAAGTAACATGCATATATTTTCTTGATTGATACAATTTATGTGGGGGGAAGAATGGCCACAAAAAGACAATACCTTCATAAAATAAAGAAAGCAATAATAATAGAAGGCATTTTTATTTTAGCATTAGGGTTTGTATGGGGAATACTGAATAATCCAAAGGAAAGCACGCTAGAGGCAAACGGAAATGCTACAGAGAGTGACTACATTAAATGGGTAGATTTCGGAGTGACATATGATGCCTTGTGTATGGCTTATGAATGGGATGTCTCTACATATAATGAAGAAACACATATGGACTGGATTGAGCTTTTAGCCTATTTAGGAGCTAAGTATGGTGGCAATTTTGGTGATAATGAAAAGAAGCTTAAAAAAGATATGAATGCATTGGTAGAAAAGCTAAAAGGAAAAGAGAAGACTTTAGAGGAACTTACGAAGGATATGAAATATTATAACTACTATTACGAGGCATATAGTGCAGTATTAGGAGGAATGGTAGGTGAGTATAGTATTTTTGAAGCTGATGGAACAGGAGAAGGTGCCTGGATAGATAAATATGGCTTAAAGGC
>JAVBUZ010000064.1:0-32475 GCA_031554725.1 Lachnospiraceae bacterium
CTCACTTACTCTTACAAAGGGGAAAAAACATTTCACCTTCTATCACAAAATATGAGGAACTTTTAGCTAGTCTAAAAACAACCATGAAAGGAAGTGCAGCACATGAATAAGCTATATGGCCAATATGTTAACGGCACTTCCCTACTGCATAAACTGAATGCGATATGCAAGCTATTATTATTTTTTTTACTGATTTTTTGCTGCATTTTAGCCCATACCCCACTTGGTTTTCTCCTAATGTTTGGAATTCTTGGCTTGCTTATCTTTGTTTCTAAGCTTGCCCCCAAGCAGGTGTTTAAAAGCTTATTTCATTTATGGAGTTTTTTCTTGCTTATTTTTTTAATGAATGCTTTCTTTTTTAGTCAAGAGGAGCCGCTATGGAAGTGGGGCATCTTCACTTTAACTACTTTAGGAATGCAGCAGGGCTTTACGATTCTTCTTCGAATCATATACATAATGATTTTAGGTAATATACTACTAGCCACCACAACGCCTCTTGAAATCACAGCGGCTTTGTCAAAGCTTTTTCATCCACTTAGCGTGCTGAAGCTCCCTGTCGATGAAATCGCTCTAATTATCAGCGTTGCCTTACAATTTATTCCGATTCTTTCCGAAGAAGCTCACACAATAAAGCAAGCGCAAATAGCACGCGGTGCGCGCTTTCATAGTCCGCATTTTTTTGAAAGACTTTCCAGTTATCCAGCTTTAATTCTTCCCCTCTTTCTTGCTGCCTTTCGTCGTGCAGACGAGCTATCGGTTGCCATGGAAGCAAGGGGATATCACACCATAAAATAAAGGAGGACATCTCAATGTCTAAAATGTCACACGTAAAAAAATCAATTATTACCGCAGTTTGTATTGCACTATGTACCGTACTTCCTTTGGCTTTTCATGCCATTCCTAATGCAGGAATCATTATTTCTCCAATGCATATCCCTGTTCTACTTTGCGGCCTTATCGCTGGAGCTCCATGGGGCTTTCTATGTGGCATCCTTGGCCCTGTAATCTCTAGCCTAATTACCGGAATGCCGGTTGTTGCATACTTGCCCCGTATGATGATTGAGCTTGCTACATACGGCCTTATAAGTGGTTTATGCATGCAACTTATTCACACCAAACGACTTTACCTTGATTTGTACATTAGCCTAATTATTTCTCTACTCGCAGGCCGTATCGTTGCCGGCGTAGCAAAGGCTGTTATTTTCACCCCTGGAAACTATTCACTAAAGGCTTGGGTAACAAGCTACTTTATTACCCTACTTCCCGGCCTCATTATCCAGCTAGTATTTATCCCAACCATTTGCTTCGCACTAGAAAAAGCAAAACTCATCCCAGCTCGTTACCCTACAAAACAACTATAATAACTTGTTTTGTATTTTGTCTTGGACTTATATTTTGAATTATGGAAAGAATATTTTTTTAAAAATACCTTTCCATAATCCAATATACAACTCCAAACACCCAACTCGTTACAATACCAAAAAGTATAACTGGCCCTGCGATGGTAAATATTTTGCATCCAACACCAAATACCTGACCTTCTTTTTTAAACTCAATGGCCGGAGCTGCTACGGAATTGGCAAATCCCGTGATTGGAACAAGCGCTCCTGCACCTCCCCACTTTACAATACTAGGGTATATATTAAATCCCGTAAGAAGGACACTTAAAAGAATCAAAATAAGGGAGCACCAGCTTCCTGCAATGTCCTTGTCCAATCCTAGAGTATTCATGCAATAGTTAATGATAAATTGACCTAAGGTACAAATAATTCCTCCTACTAGAAATGCCTTTAGCATCTGCAAAAATAGGTTATGGGTAGGTGTTACTTGTTTTACATACTCCTCATACTCTTTTGCTTTTTCTTTCTTCTCTTTGCTTTCCTGCATCTTTATTCCATGCTCCTTTCAAAGCTTATCCATTTTTGCTTAGTATGTCACAAAACCGCTTCTTTATTCATCCTTACTCTACTGTGCGTGAAACCTCCAGCATAAAATAAATAAGTGAGCCACATATTTTTCCTGCTGCCATCGCAGATATGGCAATTCCCATACCATGACGAAATCCAACTCGTCTAGCAAAAATCGGTATACTATCAAGCATTTCAGCAATAGCTAACGCCAGACAGCCGATAAACATACCTGCCGACAAGCCATAGACAATCAATATAGCGTTTCCTATCACATCCCAAATATTTGCACTTATTCCATGGTTAATTATCCATTCTCCCAAATGACTATAACGCTCAAATACACTAATAAAGCTTCCGATTATAGTGCCTGCAATAACCATTTCCTCATATAAAATAACTTTTTTTCCGGTGTGGGTCTTGCCGGCAAATCTAGGCACAAGGCCTACTGCCACAAGTACCGTAAAGACTCCTGCCGCCGCCATCATACCAAAGCTTCCACCTACCAGAGAAAGGAAAAAATATTTAATCCACATCAATAATCTTTCCCTCCCTATCCGCAGTATCGATTAAGGTCTGATCCACATCCTGCTCATACTTTCTTAATGCCACCTCAATTGGTGTTGGATCCTTGGTAATTCGTCTTCCTCCCACATGGTTAAAGAACACGATAATACCTAGCCCTAGGCCAATAGAATACGCAACCTCCAAGGCACTAACCCCCGACGGCTCATTTCCCATAATTACCGTGTGCATTAATTTAAAGACCTTTACTATTCCAATGTCATTGTGATACGCCATTATGGTAAAGCCGGTCCCAAAGAAGCTGACAATTGCCACTAATGCAGCTTTTAACCCTTGTTGCCAGCTCTTGTGCTTACTAACCGATATCCACTCTAATAGTACATCTGTCTCTCCCAAACTCTCCACCGTTACGTTGGGACAAGTATCCTCAATTAATTCAATTATTTTCAAAACACTAATCACACATCTTTTTATTTCGTTTTGATGAAATTTGTGAATCTTAATTGCTTTTACCTTTGCCGTAATCGCGGAGTCCTTGCACCTAACACTGGCCACTTGAGATAAATAAACATCTTCCTTTTGAACCTCAATATTTCTTTCAAGCTTCATATATACAATTAACTCAGACAATTTTCTTCACACTCCATTTCATTTTTTAAGCATATCTCTTCCTAGTGTGAATCTTTTTACAAAAAATATGCACCTTCTTGGCACTGATATTTCCAGTACCGTGAAGGCGCATGTTTTATTTCATAATACTATATTCCATCCACTCATATAAAAGCTTACTTCCCTCTACTATTTCTGGTGGAAGAAGTGCTCTTGCTACTAGCTTTAATTCATCGCTTTCCTCGTCAATTCTCTTTAAATTGGCATAATCACCATCTAGGCTTACCACAATATATTCAAATCGGTTCATCTTTAGCTCCCATCTTTGTCTCTTGCAATGCTACTCTGTCTGCTCATCAGATAAAATAAGCAAGTAGCTGGTAACAGCATAGAAGCTTTTTCCTTCATACTCAATTCGAGACCAGCCTTCTGCCTCTGCAACTCCCGTACGGTGCATCTTTTCACCATAGGCCACTTTATACCAAATGGTATCGTTTCCTTGTGAAGTGCTAGGCTCACTCCTTAAATTAACCTCAAATTTTGGCATTACTGTATCATCCACATCTACAAAGGTAACAACTCTATCATCCTTTGTTGTCACTTTATTTGCATTGCTTGTTGCCGCTTTCGTGCCTGTATTACCTGCATTACTTGTATTACCTGCATTCGCATCCGTATTGGCTGGTTTGACACTTAGGTCTGTGGTCAAGTAGCCACTTACTGCATAAAGAACCTGTCCATTATATTCTAATCTCGACCAGCCAGTCTTTTCGTCCATCCCTGTACGAGTTGCCTGCTCTCCATTTTTAAGCTGCGTGATAATTGTTTTATCATCATTTGTACTTGGCTCGCTGCGCAAATTGGTCTTGTCTTTCGCGGTCACTGCTTCGTTTACATCCTTAAAATTCATCAAAT
Organism: Lachnospiraceae bacterium; assembly: GCA_031554725.1. GTDB lineage: Bacteria > Bacillota > Clostridia > Lachnospirales > Lachnospiraceae > JAVBUZ01. Next base: position 3,957 of record JAVBUZ010000064.1, read on the forward strand.
CAGCAAGTCCAATGCTTACATCATCCGGTGTAGAATCATTCTTCACCCCCGCCTTCTGAGAATACGCAAAATATGATATATTCAAATCCACATTCCCGGTAATTCCTGAAATATTTCCGACCTGACTATATTGCCACATATCATAATTTCCCGAATAATCTAGCTTTGTTCCAAACAAATCGCTACTTACATATCTTGCAACCCATATTTTATATCTACTCTCTAAATCAGCGGTTCCCCAGTCCCTACTATCTATAAGTTCATTTCTAGCAGCATAAAACATTGGCACATAATCCTGCTGTGCAACATAATCCAAGAACGCAATTGCTATCTTTGTTCTCTCTTCATTGGTCAAGCCATACTGCCTATTTTTTTCGTTATTAAAACCTTCACAATTGTAAGCAACTGGATAGGTTATAGGATATTGTTCAATATAATCGCAAACCCATTTTGCCTCTTCTTTTGCTTCTTCCTCATTTATGGCTGTAGAAAAGAAATAAGCACCTACATCTAAGCCTGCTGCCGTTGCCTCTTGTAAATTGTATTTTGCCGTAGTATCCTCACAAATAGTACCTGTTTCTAGCTCTCTATAGCCAACACGAATCATGACAAATTCTACACCACTACTAGCTACCTGCTTCCAATCTATAATTCCTTGCCATTTTGCCACATCAATGCCAACTCTTAAAGCCTCCTGTTCATACTCGCTCATACTTGTAAGCCACTTTTGAACATCTTCCTCTTGGACTTGAACCTCCGCAACATCATCTTCCACAGCCTCTTCTATGAGAGCCTGCGGATCCTGGTCTACCTGCTCTATAACCGCATCATCTTCCTTAAAATCATTTACAGTATCCTTGGATTTTCCTTTAAATGAAACTATAAAATAAATAGCTAGTCCTAGTATTGCTCCTAAAACAACTACAATTTGCACAACTCGCAGCATCTTTTTATTTTTATTATCTTCCCATTCCATCGCTCAAAACCTTCCTTTTCGTAAAAGCTATCTAGCTATTTTAGTAAGTGAATATCTTTTCAGCATAGAATCTTAATTATAAATTGTGAGAACCAATAACGAAAATAACATTCCACCGAGCAGTCACTTTCGTTATTGCATCCACAAAGACAATTTAGACTCTATTTCAGAAAACATATTCCCTTGCAAAAATCAGCATATCTTACTTTTAACTCTAGTTCTATGACATTATACACCTCAGACCTTGCAAACTCAATCCAATTATACTAAACTATTCTTAATATTTCTTACGATTTCTATACAATAATATAGAGATAGATTTTCTCTGTAAGTCATTTTGTTGATAACTGTGCCAGAAATAAAACCTTCTGGTAAGACGCTCTAGCTTGAATAGATGCAATAATGTACTATAGGCCTTTCTCTGAATATTTTTGTGGATGGATGTGAGAGAAATAAAGCTTCTGGTAAGACGTTCTAGCTTGAATAGATGCAATAATGTACTATAGGACTTTCTCTGAATATTTTTGTGGATGGATGTGAGAGAAATAAAGCTTCCGCAAGAGCAGTGTTGAAAAACGCTGGTACTTAAAGTATGTACTTTATACTTTTATGTACCACTGCGTTTTCCACCAAGCGAGAGCGACTGCTCCTAGGAACTTTATTTCTCCACAGCCATTCCGAATCATTTCAGATAAAACCTATCCTCCACAGCCATTCCGAATTATTTCAAATAAAACCTATCCCCCAGGAGGCCCCATGAACGCAAAAAAAGTATCAGACTCTCAAACCGAACAATTGCATATTATTATGTATCCCGATATAAATGGAACTGGCAGGTTATTTGGCGGACAACTAATCAAATGGATTGATGAGGTTGCTGGCGCTACCGCCAGACGCCACTGTGGACACGATGTAACCACTGTTGCTATCGACAACCTTTACTTTAAAGATGGTGCTTATTTAAACGACACGCTGATTCTTATCGGAAAAATAACTCATGTCGGAAATACTTCCATGGAAGTACGCGTGGACACCTATATTGAAGATTTTAATGGTAGCAGACGTCCTATAAACCGTGCTTATTTCGTTATGGTTAATATGGGCGAGGATGGAAAGCCCGCTACCGTTCCACCACTAAAACTCGAACTCGAAGCAGAATTTATGGAGTGGGAAAATGCTATAAAACGCAGAGAATTACGTTTAATGAGAAAAAGGGAAGGGTTTTAACCCTTCCTACCATTCCTTAAAGCTTATATTCATATCTACATTCGTGTCTATTCCGTCTACTTTTCCTTTTTCACTATACTGCCACACCGCATATTCATATGGGAAGTATAGGCTCGTATCATAATAGGCAAACCACTTATCAAAGCCTTCTAAAGATTCCATATCAATAAGTACAGAAAGCATCTCCATATTGGCATATATCATAGGTGTATATCCAGCATCCTTAATTTTATTTAAAAATGTTAAGGTTACATTGGTTCTTTCTTCTACTGATAGCTGATTCATTCTTCCTGAGCTACTGTTTACCTTCTCTACATCATACACGATAGGATAATCCAACTTATATGAGGATATTTCCTCTAGCACAAATTCTGCTTCCTCAAGAGCTTCTGCTTCCGTTATTGCCTGAGCAAAAAAATAAACGCCTACCTTAATTCCAGCTGCCTGAGCGCCTTTTACATTTTGATGAAACATGTCATCTAAAACAATCTTTCCTTCCGAGCCATATCCACGTATGCCAAGTCGAATAAACGCATATTCCACACCATCAGCCGCAACCTTATTCCAATCAATTTTACCTTGGAACTTAGAGACATCGATGCCTTTGTGAGAAACCACTTGTCCCTCTTCTATATACTGCATCTCACCAGTTTCTAACACATTGATATTTGCTTGCTTTAAACTATGCTTTTTAAAGTCATCTCTTATGGGAACAAAATGAAACGCTCCATTACTTACTACTAAAATATTATTAGGATAAAGAGGCCTTAGGGTAGCTACTACTGTTTCCCCTTGCGAAAGACCGTTTTCAATTTTGGTTAATATCTCTGTAGATACTTGTGTTTTTGTTTGATCTTCTATTGAGCGTATCGTTTCTGCCAGCATTCGATCCACATCTTCTTGTGAATAGGTAATTTCTTCAACATCACCCATCACTTCCTGCGCTGGCTGCTTACTATTTTCTTTTACCTTGTCATAGATTAAAAGTGCTGCAATTACTACCACAGTCATTGCAAACAAACAGCTTAGTACCGTTATCAGATAAAATGCTACTTCTTTTTTCTTTTGTCTCATACGTATTTTCACCCTTCTTTTGTCTGCAAAATGTTAATTTAAACAAGCTACTATATTTAATATACTGTATCTTTAACACTTTTGTGAAGTGGAAAGTGGTGGAATTAAGAAACAATTAATAAATAGCTCTTGCACGCATTCTGACTAGTATTTTTTTCTCCATTCTGCTCACCTGAACTTGGCTTATTCCTAGTTTTTGAGCCACCTGTGTTTGGGTTTGTTCTTGGAAATAACGCATCGATATAAGCTCACGTTCCTTCTCATCCAGCTCACTTAGTAGCTGCTCCAAAAGCATATGATTTAGAACCTCCTCCTTTTCATAATCCGTGTTAGCCATTCCTGGAGCACTTCCGCTTGTTACACTGTTTCCCACTACTTTACCATTTCCGCCATGAACAATCTTGTCCACTAAAAAAACTTCGCTTCCATCAGATTGGTAGACGGATTTATAAATTGATTCTACTTCTACGCTTGCCTCCATTGCCAAAATAATCTCTTCTAGGCTTAGCTGCGCCTCCTGAGCCACTTCATTAATACTAGGCTCTCTTCCCAGTCTCTGTAATAGCCTTTCTCTGGCAATATTCGCCTTAAATCCATTTTCTTTTACACTTCTACTTATTTTTACGATTCCATCATCTCGTAAAAAACGCTTAATTTCTCCAGATATCATGGGTACTGCATAGGTGGAAAATTTCACCTCAAATGTGAGGTCAAACTTGTCTATTGCTTTCATAAGCCCAATACAACCGATTTGAAATAGGTCCTCTGCCTCATATCCTCTTCCTATAAAACGTTTTACGATGTGATGCACTAGTCCTAAATTTTTTTCTATCAGTATCTCTCTTGCCTGCTTATCTCCTGCTTGTGATCTTGCAATAAGAACTGCCACCTCTTCCATAAGCTAATCCTCATGCTGGAGCCATGCGCCACTTCCTAGTTTCTTCTTCATTCTTACAATTGTTCCCTTTGCAGGTTCAGATTCTACCTCAAGATCATCCATAAAGGCCTCCATAAAAGCAAAGCCCATCCCAGATCTTTCTAGCTCTGGTTTTGTGGTAAATAAAGGTTCCATCGCCCTATCTAAGTTTTCAATTCCGGCCCCTTTATCCTCTACCTCTACATACAAAATCCCTTTTTCAATTCGGCATCTTAAATAAACTTTACCTTCCCTTATTTTGCATGTCACAGGAACCACCTGCCCATGCTTTCCATATCCATATGTATTTTCATAGCCATGAATAATCGCATTGGTAACCGCCTCTGAAACTGCTGTTTTTATATCTGCTATCTCTTCCAATGTGGGATTAAGAGAAGAAATAAAGGCTGTAACTGCCACTCTTGCAAAGCTTTCATTGCTTGATATTGCATCAAACTCCATTGTCATTTCATTTTTCATATTTGCTCCCGTCTGTGTACTCTCTTTTACTTCCATCCTTTTTTACGCTCCTCTCACTCCATGATTTCTACAATTTTATGAAGTCCTGATACATGTAATATTTTTCTTATCTGCCTATCCGCATGAATAGCAAAAATCTTTCCACCAAAGCAAGCTATTTTCTTATAGCGCCCCATAATAATACCAATGCCCGAAGAGTCCATAAACTTTGTTTCTTCAAAATCAAAAACAATATTATTTATCTTATCGTGCATAATAAATTTGTCCGCCTTTTCACTTATATAGGCTGACTTGTGATGATCAATTTCTTCTGGTAGCTTTACCATTAGATAATTGTCAATTACTTTAAAATCGTCCATCTCTTTTCCCCTTTCTTTACTACACAAAAAGAGAACCTATAGCATTCTATAAGTTCTCTCTCGTATTTTATGAGCTAGGCTCCTTTATCGCATGTAATCTATAACTAAAAACAGCTTTTAAGCTATTATTTAGCGTCTCAAAATAACTTTTAGAGCGTCTTGCCTTTTCTGTTCCAGGGAATAGTTCAATCACTTTTGTGTATGTCTCCATTGCTTTTTCCCTATCACCATTTTGTTTATAGGCATTTCCAAGGTTAAATAACGCATCTCCATTTGTAGCATCATAGTATACCGCTTTTTCTAAATCCTGAATGGCTAATTCAAACTGGTCATTCTTATATGCTGCATAGCCCGTGGTATAATAAGTGCTTGAAATTTCTGGGCCAATTTCTGTTAACAATGAATTGTATAGATTTTGGAAAGCTTCCGAAGTATTTTCAATAACGATTCCTTGTCTAATGGTTTCTAAGCTATTTGCAATTTCCATTGAATCCTTTTTTTCAATATAAGCATTTGCTACCTTTAACAATTCATCAATGTTTTGTATGGTTCCGTCCGTTCCTACATAATCTTCTAATTCAGTATTCAGCTTATCATTATCACCTTTTAGCTCTGCAACTTCCTGCTCAAGTTCAACAATTCTAGCGGTTTTCGCATCTAGCTGCTCGCTAACTGTTCTTACCTGATCCTGCGCCTCCGCCTTTTGCTTGGTAATCGATGCTGGTAAAACAAGGAAATACATAACCGCCATACCTAACACAAGGCCAATTCCGACATTAAGCAGGGTACTAATTCCACTGTTCTTAGGTTCCTTAACTGTAAGAGGCTGGATAATCATTTCGTTATCACTTTGGTATCTAACAATATCTTCATTTTTCTTTTTACCCGAATTCTTTGTACTCTCATCAGGCTCAAGCATCGCATTCACTTCTTTCATGTAGCGAAGGGTAAGAGTATTGTTACTATCAATATTACTGCATTTTACTAATTCTCTCCTTGCCTTGTCCCACTGTTCACTATCCATATATAGGAGGGCCAAAAGCTGATGCGCTCTTATAAATTTGGGATTTAAAGAAAGCACCTTCTTTAACTGAATCACAGCTAAATCCTTGCTATCCTGCATGCAATATACTAACGCTTGATTATATTTCTTTATGGTCTGATTAATGGATTCTAATTGTGAACCATTACTCTGTAGCATATCAATATAATCATCTGCTATATTCTTGTTTGGGCGCAAATTCTTGCTAATTACCCATTCACTTAAGGCCGCTACCACTTCACCCATTTCAAAATAGACTAGGCCTAGCAGATTTCTTGCTTCTACATTGTTTTTATTTAATTTTAAACTCTGTCGCAAACTGGTTACTGCACCTGTCAAATCTCTGACGCCCGCTTTTTCCAATCCATGGTTATAATAAAGGTTTGAAATCTTCATTATCTTCTGATACATTGAAACATCTGCGCCGCAAGAAGTGCAAAATTCGTGCCCGGATAGACGACATCCACAGTTATAACAATTCATGCTATCGTCCTCTCTATTCTTCTTCCTTAGTTTCTTTTATCATTTTAACCAGTATATCAGCCATATCTGTTAAATCTTGATTATAAATTGCTTCCTCAGCATCTTCTACTTCCAAGCTTGGATGAAACTTCTTTAGTTCTTCTTCAAAGTTAATCATGACTGCACCTTCCTACTATCCCTTTTATCTCACCAACCAGATACAAAGAGCCTGCAACATATATTCTCTCACCTGCGTCTCGCTCTAATATCACGCGATTATAGGCCTCTTTTGTCTCATCATATACGTCAACATTTTCTTTTGTATACTGCTCAAAAATTATTTTTAGTTCTTTCGTTGCCATAGCCCTAGCACCCTGCATGCCTGCAATCGATATTTTATCAAATAGATTGCTTTCCATAATGGCCGCTACCATTTGGCTATAGTCCTTGTCCTTTACCACACTAAACAGTAAATGGCGTTTTCCTTCCCAGGTATCCGCCTCTACGGTCTCTATAAATGCTCTTATACCGTCTATGTTATGGGCACCATCAATAAATACTTCTGGCAAAACTTCTTCCATTCTGCCAGCCCAAAAAGCTTTATGAATCCCTTGTATCATATGCTCCTTGTGAATCGTCTTCCCTTGGTCTATTACTTCTAGTGCTCGTAGTGCAAGAGATGCGTTTTCCAGCTGATATCGCGCAATGGTACTTAGACAAAGCCTAATATAACCATAATAGCGAGAATGATAAGAAAAATCAATGTTTTTATTCTTATTTTTTAAGAATGTGTAGTCACTTTTCGACACAGAAAACCACTCTGCTTGAAGCACTTTTGCTTTTTCTATCATGACCTTAGTTACCTTTTCATCTTCATCCCAAAATACAACTGGTCTATTTGATGCTATTATCTCCGCCTTTTCACCTGCTATTTGAGGCAAAGTGTCACCTAAGTATTCCATATGATCCATACCAATTCTAGTTATAATTGAAACTTCCTTATTATTTACCGCATTTGTTGCATCTAATCTGCCACCAAGACCAGTTTCCAAAATGCAAAAATCTGGTTTTTGCTTTGAAAAGATATACATAGAAATAAAAAACAAATATTCAAATTGGGTGGGATTATAGCCCTCTCCATTTTCCAAGCTATCACAGTCTAGCATATTATATATTGTCCAAAATGCTTCCATAAAAAGCTCCTTAGAAACCATTTCGCCACCAAAATAAAAACGCTCCCTAACCTCCACTAAGTGAGGTGAAGTAAAGGTTCCGCAGGTATAGCCTGCTTCCTCTAAAACTGCACGCAAATAAGCACAAACGGAACCTTTTCCGTTTGTGCCTGCAATATGAATAATTTTCATCCCTTTATCAGGTTTTCCCATCTTTTCCAAAAATTTTCTAGTATCTTCTAATGTGTTTCCGATGATAAATTTGGGAAGATTAAGCAGATATTCCACTGCTTCCGTATAATTATCAATCTGCTTTCTTTTCAAAACAGGAGCCACCTCACCTTAATATTGGTCGACCTTCAATAAGACCATTCTGCACTGAATATTTTATAAAACTGGTGCCACGCTCTAAAGGCATTTGGACAGTTTCAATGCAGATAATTGTACCCCTATAAACAGAGCCCTTCACTTTTATAGAAGCACCTTTTCCGTTTTCAATCGTGCTTACTAAAATTTCCTTGTCGGCTTTTGTATTTTCAAGCTCTGCAAAGCATTCATCCTTTTGTTTATTTAGCAAAAGAAGCTTGTGCTCTGTGCTACTATCCATTTTGTTTCCATAGGTACGTCTTTCCTTTAAAATTGCGGACATTTCATCTACCGCTTTTGCTAATTCAGCTTGTACCTCTAATTCCTTTTTATGAACATGAAGATATCTTTCGTAGGTTCGCGCATCGTATCCCGCATGTACAATCGTTTTGACCTCAGACTCATTACCTATAATGGTAGCTTCTACCCCTAAAAGTCCATGAGTATAACCACCAATTAAGGCTCCTCGTTTTCCAGTTACGGTTACTTTTCCATCCGCCGAAACATTGGAATTCATAATGGAATTGGCTTGAACGCTTCCTCCAACCATAACGTTGGTATTTTCAATAAAGTCCGCAAATAAGTCACCTCTAGCGGAAATCTTCGCTTTATTTCCACCAGATATACCGGTCTGTAAAATAATATCTCCGCCAGCATACATGCTAACGCCTTCTACAATTCCCGAAATAACGATATTTCGGCCCGCACGGATCATTACACCCGCTTCCACGTTTCCTTTTATTACTACATCACCATAAAATTCCACACGTCCTGTAATTAGCGTTACATCACCTCTAATTTCATGGGTGTTTTGAACATCAACTCTACCATTTTTCGCTTCAACTTTTCCATCTACCAAGGATATATAAGTAATACCATCATCTAATCTAGCAATATTTTTTCCTCTAATCGGTGGTAGCTCTCTTGCTGGCTTTAACCCTATTTCCTCGCCCTTTACGTTATAGCCAGGAACTCCTTTGGTAGCCGGATGATAGATAGCAATTTTGTCATTTTTTCCTACATTTTGTAGCATACTCATACTGGAGTAGTCTACAGTACCATCTTCTCTTACCTTGGGACTTCTTAGCTTTTCAGGTGAAAAAAAGTATTCATAATATCCATCTGCCCCCAGCTCAGAGGGTTTTCCGTTTGCGACAATTACTTCTCTATCATATATGCGTTTTTTTACCATTGCATGTAAATTCGACTCATGGAATCCGTTAACAATTCCTTGAGAACGCAAATAGTTTTTTATCTTTTCTACCGAATAGGTCTGATTTTCTCTTGGAGGATATAGATAAATCCACGCCACCATCTTATCATCACTTATTCTCGCGTAGGAGCCATTCAAAATTTTGCTGGATCCCTCACGCTCAACTGGCTTTTCTTCTTCTCTTGTAAATTGAAACGCGCTAGGATTAGATAGGCTAAGCTCACGTTGTACTATTTCCAGCTGCTCTTCTAATTCCTTCCAGGGGTCATCCCAACGATCATCCATAGCGTCTCTCCTCCCTTGCATCATAATTCCAGTTAGCAGTTAACGCCCAGGTATTTACAATCCCTGAGCGCTCTGTTATCTACTTACTTCCTATTCTATTTCATTATTTCAACTGTTGCAAGCGTAATTTTACCTGTTCCAACATTTGCGTATACTTTTCTAACTTTTCACGTTCTTCATCCACTTTGGCTTGTGGTGCTTTTGCCATAAACTTCTCGTTACTAAGCATACCATTTACTCGACTCACTTCTCCCTGAAGATGGATTTCTTCCTTCTCCAAGCGTTCTATCTCTTGCGCAATATCTACTAGCTCTGCAAATGGGATATAAAGAGTTGCGTTGGCAATCACTACCGAAACAGCGTCCTGAGCAATACCTGTTTTATCCACTTGAACAATACTTTCAGAAGCATAAGCCAATGATTCAAAAAAGAGTTTTGCTTCTTCAAATATTTCTTTCATCTGGTCATTTTCCGTTACCACATAAACAGAAGCTTTTCTGCTTGGTGGAACATTCATCTGCGTACGTACATTTCGGATACCACGCACTGCTTCTTTAATGATTTCGATTGCCTTTTCATCTTTCTCATAGAATCTATCTTCTGAATATTCTGGCCATGAAGAAATCATAATAGACTCTTCCTCTGCCTGTAAGCTTACAAAAATTTCTTCTGTAATAAATGGCATATAAGGATGTAGAAGCTTAAGCGCATCAATAAGAACAGACTTCAAAGTGTAGAGTGCTGCATTCTGGCTAACCTTATCATCTGAATTGTATAGGCGAGGTTTTACCATTTCTATATACCAATCGCAGAATTCATCCCAAATAAAGTCATATACCTTTTGAACCGCTATACCAAGTTCAAAGTTTTCCATATTGTCTGTTACTTCCTTGGTTAAGCTGTTGAGCTTAGATAAAATCCATTTGTCAACTGGCTGTAAATCTGCTGCTTCTGGCTTTGTCACTTCTTTTCCATCTATGTTCATCATGATGAAACGTGATGCATTCCAAACCTTATTGGCAAAGTTTCTACTTGCTTCTACTCTTTCTATATAAAAACGCATGTCATTACCTGGTGCGTTTCCAGTCATAAGTGTAAGACGTAATGCATCTGCACCATACTGCTCGATAATTTCAAGTGGATCAATACCATTTCCTAATGATTTTGACATTTTTCTACCTTGGCTATCTCTTACTAAGCCGTGGAATAAAACCGTTTTAAAAGGTCTTTCCCCCATCTGCTCATAGCCAGAGAAAATCATGCGAATTACCCAGAAGAAAATGATATCATAACCTGTTACTAGTACGTCGGTAGGATAAAAGTATTTTAAATCCTCTGTCATTTCTGGCCAGCCAAGTGTTGAAAATGGCCATAATGCAGATGAAAACCAAGTATCTAAGGTATCTGGATCTTGGGTAAAATTGTTTTTACCACATTTTGGGCAAACCCCTGGTGCATCTTTTGAAACCACAACTTCACCACAGTCATCACAGTAGTAAGCTGGGATTCTATGCCCCCACCATAGCTGACGGCTAATACACCAATCACGGATATTATCTGTCCAATTATAATATGTTTTATCCATACGCTCTGGAATCAGCTCAATTTCTCCACTCTTTACTGCTTCTACTGCTGGCTTAATAAGCTCATCCATTTTTACGAACCATTGCTCTTTTACCATTGGTTCAATGGTCGCTTTACATCTATCATGTGTTCCTACGTTATGAGCATGGTCTTCAATCTTAACTAAGAGTCCCATGGAATCTAACTCAGCAACAATTGCTTTTCTTGCTTCATAACGATCCATTCCTTCAAATTTGCCACCATTTTTATTGATGGTTGCATCATCATTCATTACATTGATTATTGGCAAATCATGTCTTTTTCCTACTTCAAAATCGTTAGGGTCATGAGCAGGTGTAATTTTAACTACACCAGTTCCAAATTCCATATCAACATAGGTATCTGTTACAATCGGAATTTCTCTATTCATAAGAGGTAAAAGCACTTTTTTACCAATTAAGTGTTTGTAACGAGCATCTTCTGGATGAATCGCTACTGATGTATCTCCAAGCATAGTTTCTGGTCTCGTTGTTGCAAAGGTCAAAAACTCGGTTGTACTTGGAACATTATTTTCATCAAGAACTGGGTATTTAATATGCCAAAAGTGGCCTGCTTGCTCTTGGTATTCTACTTCTGCGTCAGAAATAGATGTGTTACATACTGGACACCAGTTGATGATTCTGCTTCCCTTATATATCCAGCCTTTTTCATGCATCTTACAAAATACTTCTGTAACAGCCTTATTACAGCCTTCATCCATGGTAAAGCGTTCTCTATCCCAATCACAAGAAGAACCTAGCTTCTTAAGCTGAGAAATAATACGTCCACCGTATTCTTCCTTCCACTCCCATGCTCTATCTAAGAATTTCTCACGTCCAAGGTCCTGCTTGTCAATGCCCTCTTCTTTGAGCTTTTCAATAATTTTTACTTCTGTTGCTATACTGGCATGGTCTGTTCCTGGCTGCCAAAGCGCATTATATCCCTGCATACGTTTAAAACGAATGAGAATATCCTGCATGGTATTATCTAGGGCGTGACCCATGTGCAATTGTCCCGTAATGTTTGGAGGTGGAATCACAATTGTAAAAGGCTTTTTACTGTGGTCTACTTCTGCGTGGAAGTATTTTTTTTCTAACCATCTTTCGTACAATCTGTCTTCTATGCCACTAGGGTCATAGGTTTTTGCTAATTCTTTACTCATAAGTTCATCCTTTCTTTTTTTGAGATAAGCAGACTCTGCTTATCGCACAAAGAACGCCCTCTGCCGACTTTCATCAGCAAAGGGCGTAATATACGCGGTACCACCTTTGTTCGCAGACTTCTACATATGTATTTGCCTGCCTTAGCGACTTCTTATTAGCAAAATGCTAATGTTAAAGTCCTATCCGTTAACGAGGATAAATCGAGAAAACCTACTTCGCAAAAATACGCTTTCAATTCTCCGGTTCCAAAGCTACCTTCTGTATCCTTTCCTAAAAACAACCTTTCAGCCGGTCTCCCGGGTTGTTCTCTCTGCTAAGGGGTGATACATACTCCTCTTTGTCATTACCTTTTAGTTAGTATATGTAATATTTATAATTTGTATTTACTATAAGAAACTTCTTTCTATTTGTCAAGTAATATCCTATTACTGCTGATTATTGTTTTCTGCTGGCGCTTGTGCCTGACCCATTGGGTTTCCGCAAGTATTACAGAAAGCTCCACCATTATATGCTGCTCCACATTTTGGGCAAAAACCTTGAGTACCTGTTGCCTGTGGTGCTACAGCTTTTGCTTTCACAATACCATATGCAAAATCTGCAAATTTGCTTGCTAGTGGAATATTCGCTTCCTCGCCTTTTGCATTTTTAATAATACCAACGATGCAGAAAACAAGAATTGCTAAATTTACTAAGCCTTGGATAAAGCCAATGATTCCTGACCATAAAGCTGAAATGAAAGGAATGCTATAAACAAAATCAAATATATTGAAGAATCTTGTTATTATACTTCCGATTACACATAAAACAATTGCCTGAATAACCTGACGTGTTGCCCATTCATCTTTTTCAGCTAAAAGCACTAACGCCGCTAATAAAAATAACAGTGTAGTCTGTCCGAGATACGCTAAGATAAATGCTACCACTCCGTAAAAGCCTAACTTAATTCCATACTTACCTTTTTCCATTTTTAAAACCCTCCTAAGAAATGTTTAATTTTGTAGCTATACAAGTCTTTTGTATAACCTTTATACTCGCTTTTTAGTATAACTATTTTTCCCATAATCTGTCAACAGTTCAGAACTATTTTTCAAAACTGGTATGGTTCTTTTTTTATATTTTGGCACTTTTTCCGATGCCACATTTGTGTATAATAAATATCACACTAGTGAAAAATATTTGATATCGCATGGATGGGAGTTAAGTTATGAAAAACAAAAAAAATATTACCCTGCTAATTTGTAGCATTCTACTTCTACTGGTCTTTTCTATATTTAGTTATTACAGCTATCAAAATTCTTATCTTTCCTCGAAGGAAATCGGTCAGGAAATGACAGCTCTTCAAAAGACCATTACGGCAATAAACGATGGCAATCAAAGCGGTGATGTTGATGCCTTAAGTGCTCAAAAGGCAGTTCTCGCTAATGAAAAATTGGCTTTGGAAAAACCATATTCTTACGGCTTAACACTTGCCTTTTTTAGTTTATTACTTCTTATAAAAAGCATTTACAACCTTGCTTACAAAAAAGCTGTCAAATTACCAATCACAGTTCAGCAATTGGCTCAAGCCGGTCTTTGTGCTGCACTTTGCTACATAGGCTTTGCTTTTTTCAAAATCGACATTCCTGTAGGACCAGAAAAGACCGCATTTCACTTAGGCAATGTATTTTGCGTTCTCGCCGCCCTTCTTCTTGGCGGATACCTTGGTGGCCTATCGGGTGCTGTTGGTATGACTATTGCTGATCTTACTACTGCTTATGTAACAAGTGCACCTAAGACCTTCCTTTTAAAGCTATGCATTGGTTTAATTGTAAGCTTTGTTGCTCACAACATATTTAAACTCTCCAAATCACATAAAAAAAGTTATGTTATAGGTGTAACCTTCCTGGCTTCTTTCTGTGGTATGGGTTTTAATGTCATCGCTGATCCTCTTGTTGGATATTTCTATAAGACATACCTGCTAGGGGTACCTCAAGATATATCTGCTGCCCTACAAAAAATTGCAACTATAACTACAAGCGTTAATGCTGTTATTGCTATTTTTGCAGCCACTTTCTTTTACCTTGTCCTACGCCCAGCTCTAAAAAAGGCAAACCTCTTAGTTCAACTCACCCCCGAAGAGGCGCCTGAACAATAAAGATATTTCGCACTTGATATTACTATAGATTCAAAGGATAAATGCGAAAAAGACTTTGCTTTTTGCACATTTTTATCTAGAAGCAATTAAGTACAAACAAACAAAGTCTTTTTCTATTTTACTTTTGAAACAGCCTTATCTAAAGCGAACTGCTATATTCCCCATCGCACATTCTAAGTGATAGTCACTATCTGCACCATTGTAAATTTCTTTTTCTTGAATTAGTCCAGTATATGAACCTCCGTCAATCGAAATATTTCCTGCTGCGCATTCCATTTTAAAATTATGATCTGCCTGCTGAGAATCAGTAAACACCATTTCTAGGTTTCCCATAGCTACCTCTGCATCTAAGTCCTTGGTTACGCTTCCACGGTACTCCATATTACCCATACCAATGCTTGCTGTAAGGTTATTAATCTTACCATTTTCTACAATCAGCTCACCAGCTCCTACAGAAATGTCTACGTTATCTACATAGAGTGAATCAATTAGCATCTGTCCAGCTCCAACATTTACACTAAGTTTCTTTGCTTCTAGCTTTTTCACACTCATTTTTCCTGCACCAAGTTCGATGTTAACGGTATCTAAATCAGCACTCTCTGGTATAGAAAGAATTACTTCAAAAATAGTAGAAACACCACTTTTATATCCTGATACATATAAGGTTTCACCTTTAACATATGTTTGATACTTTCCTATATTTTGTGCTTGAATGTGAAAGTATTCATCATCTGATTTTACTATTTTCACATCACAGCCACCCAAGTTTATTTCTAAATCAGAAATTTTATTTGCTTCCACCTTACTCGTATTGCTTCCAGTTGTAATAATTTCATAGTTATTATCAAATGCATCCTGTAAATCTATATTGTAAGTTGCACCAGTGCTATGATCCCAGTAAAAAATATCTGATAAGTCAACGTTTAAAGCTCCATTAAATGTCATATCTCGAATACTCCGAAAGCCTCCACCTACACCTGAAATTGTAACTAGTAAAACGCCTAGTAACGCAAGTACCAATGCCACAATGGCACAATTTTTCATAAATTTTTTCATTTTATATTTTCCTCCATGCTTCCATTGTCTGGCAACCTTAGTTCACACCGTTTTTATCTTTGCCGAAAGCTCTTTTGCACAATCCAATAATCCATCTTACAAGATTTGGCAAGCCCCAGAAGCAAAGCCATATTGTTCCTGCTATCATAAGAATACCAATTGCACCTAATAAAAGTCCAGCACCAATTAATCCAATGCCTGCATAAGGTGTAATCCATAAGGTAGTGATTCCCGCTCCAATAAGTGCCACTGCTGCGATCACTAAACCTACTCCTGCTGCAAAAAATCCTATTGTTACTCCAAAAGCACCCATAATTAGCCCAAAGACTGTGCCCAAAACACCTAAGATAAATGGGGAAAGCATAATGCAAGCAATTACTATCAGTGCCACTTCCCAAGCTGGCATTTTATCTGTCTTTGCACCTGAGTTCGTGTAAACATTTTGAGTTTCAATATGCTGATAACCCATGTTTTGATTGCCAATACCTGAGTAGCCCATGTTTCCACGAAGTCCCTCTTTAATATTTTCTGCAACCTTTGCAGGATATCCTAATTCTTGAATTACTTGCTGTTCATTCTCTTCGCCTGCGTCATTAAAATAATCTTCATAATATGCCAATGCTTCTTTTCTTTCATTCTCTGGTATATTTTGAAGCAGACGCTCTAATTCTTTCATGTATTCTACTCTATTCATGTTTCATTCCTCCCTCAAACATTCCGCTAATCTTTTCAGAATATTTCTTCCATTCATTTTCATACATAATCAACTGTCCGATTCCTTTAGGGGTAATCTTGTAATAACGTCTATTTCTTCCACCACATTCCATGTCATATACTTCCATGCAATCATCCTTCTGTAATCTTCTAAGTACCGGATATAATGTGGATTCCGAAAGTTCAATAACCTGCCTAACCTCTTGCGTAATCTTGTAACCATATGTGCCTTCTTTTTCTTTCGATACAACTGCTAGCACTATGGCGTCTAACAAGGACGCTCCTGTGTTAAATACCATCTTCCTTCCTCCTTCTTTAAAGTGTTATATTATATATTTCTATATTACTATTTGAAAATATAATAATGTTTTTTTATAATACTATACAGTGTATAATATTGTTTATACGCATAGTATATGTCGTATAATATTGTTTGTCAACTACCTTTAGAAAATCTTTAGTTTTATTCTTCACATTTCCAATAGTACATCCCTAGTGCAGGCAAGTTTACCCCGCCACCAAACTCATACTTTTCTCCCGTTAATAAATCTATAGCGCTTTCGCAACCCACATTAACATGAGCATAAAAATCTGTATCATCTGCATTGATAGCAATTAAAATTCTTTCATTTTCATTACTTCTTTCAAAAATACATTGTTTATTTGTTAGCAGCAGAGATTTTAATGCTCCATAATTTAAGGCACTAGATTGTTTCTTTATCTGATTCAGCACCGCAATCACATCAGTAAGCTCATTCCACTTAAAAGTATCAAAGCATGGACGAAGAGCCTGATCTCCTTGGCTCTTTTCTGCTCTCTCCCCCCACTCACTGCCATAATACACACAAGGGATTCCTGGCATTCCGTACAGGAAGCCATATATTAATGGTTGATGTTCCTTTCGTTGCAAAATACTTGCCACTCTAGTTACATCATGATTGTCTACAAAAGATAGCAGGTGTTTTCCTTTATATAAGCTCCAATTTTCTGGACCAAACTGCCTAAGAAGAGAATGCATAATTTCAAACATGTTCATCGAATTAAAACTAGAATATAAACCCTTATAGCATTCATAGTTTGTTGCCGAGTGCATCATCGAATCATTCATAAGTCTATTGTAATCACCATGAAGCATTTCACCTAACAGGAAAAACTCCTTCTTCTTAACATCACAGTATTGTCTTAGCTTTATTAAAAAATCTGGTTCTAAGCTATATGCTACATCCAAGCGAATTCCATCAATATCAAATTCATCAATCCAAAATCCCACTGCATCTAATAGGTAAGAAATCACTTCATCATTTTTCAGATTAAGTTTTACTAAATCATAATTACCTTCCCAGCCTTCATACCAAAGATTGTCATTATAATTGGAGTTCCCTCCAAAATCAATTCTGTAAAACCAGTTTACATAGGGAGAGCTTTCTCTATTTTTCACAACATCCATAAAAGGAAAGAAGCCTCTTCCTACATGATTAAAGACACCATCAAGCACCACCCTAATTCCATTTTCATGTAATTTTTTGCACACTCGTTTAAAGTCTTCGTTACTTCCCAACCTACAATCTACCTTCTTGTAATCCCTTGTATTATAGCCATGAGTATCTGATTCAAAAATGGGTGATAAATAGACCGCATTAACTCCCAATCTATTCATATGAATAATCCATTCATCTATTTTCTTTATTCTAGAAACCTCTATCCCATCATTTTCAAAAGGTGCTCCACAAAACCCCAAAGGATAAATTTGGTAAAAAACACTTTCATATGCCCACATAGCTTCCCTCTTTCTGCTTCCTAAATCAATCGCATTTTCTTCATCTTTCATTTTACTAAACATTCTTCTAATGGGAAAGTAAAAAGTATATATATTCCGTTTACATAATCCCAACAATAACACCTGAAACAATTCACATAACATTATTGACTAGTTCAGTTCTTTTGCAATTAGACTTGCAATTTCAGCTTTGTCGATAAAATGAAATATGTGTCGATTTTTCTCATTCAGAAATAGAAATCCCCAATTTCCACATAGTTATCCACATAGACAAGCGTGTCATTTCCACATTATTTTAGGTGTCATTCTTGCAAATTCGTGTGTCACTAGCAGTACCTTTTTCCTATTTTACCCCCCTCTACTTATCAACATAAATAGTGGACATACTTGTCCATTATGTCAACTATTACAAATATTATGTTGACTCATCCCCTCCAGGCAGGGGGATAAAACGCAAAAAAAGTACGATCATAAATCGTACTTTTTGCATATTTTCTATTAAAATAAAAATCATCCTATAACCAGGAATCCCAAAAGCGTTCTACTTTCTTCGCAATAGAATCCAGCGTAACAAGCTCAGAATTGCACCATTCCCTTGGAAACATTCTTTGATAAGCTGGCTGTAAAAAACGTTCATCTAAAAGGGTAATAATTCCCACATCATCTGAGGTGCGAATAACACGGCCAGCCGACTGTAGTACCTTGTTCATTCCAGGATACCGGTAAGCATAGTCAAAACCATTTTCGCCCAAGGCATCAAAATAGTTTTTAAATATTTCTCGTTCATTACAAACCTGAGGTAATCCAGTACCAACTACAATAACACCAATTAAGCTATCGTTTTTCAAGTCAATACCTTCACTAAAAATCCCACCCATAACACAAAAACCAATTAGACTTTTATCTTCTTCTATTTCAATATTCATTTGAATATTTGCTTCTAAGTCACATTCAAGATTTCCTTCAAATCGTGCTAAAAAAGCTTCTCTAGCTTCTTCCTTCATAAAATCCTCTTGAAGCAGGCATTCCATATTGGGGGCTGCAAAGTTTTCTGAAAATGCATGATATACTTCTTCTAAAAACGCGTGGGAAGGAAAAAACACCATATAGTTGCCATGTCTATTTTTAACTACCTCATTTATATATCGTGCAATATTATAAAACTCCTGTGGGGAACGTCTTTTATATTTGGTCGTAACATCTCCGCCGATATAAAGTCCTCGCTTCTCAGGATTAAATATTGACTTGGCATATACCTCATAATCCTCATCATTTCCACCAAGTAGCTTTTTATAGTATTGGATTGGAAGCAGGGTGGCAGAAAAAAGCACGGTGCTACGCCCCTTATTCATACATTCACGTAAGTTCACCGATGGATTCACGCAAAGTAGCTTTACAATAAAATCTCCATCTGACCCTAGCTGTGTATAAATCACATAGTTTTCATCTACACGCTCATACATATCTAAAAAGTGTGATACCTCGAAATAAAAGTCAAGTATCTCTTTTCTAATTCCACTCTCATCATGCTCATCTAGATATTCATCTATGGTTGCAGAAAATCTGGAAAGACACTGTACAAAGGGATCTACAAATGGGTCAATGCAAACCTGCTCACATTCTCTTTTTAATAACAGTAGTTCTTTATTACATTTTTCTAACTGTTTCTCTAGTTTAGGTGCAAATCTACCAAGGTGTCCCACTAGTCCATGTTCACTTGCATTTTTTATACTCTTTTTTAGCGTCAAAAAATCTTCCTTACATAAAACGGCACTATACATTTCCCGTCCTCTATCAAGAAGATTATGTGCTTCATCCACTAAGAATAAATAGTTTCCTTGAATACCATCAGAAAAAAAACGTTTCAAATAAACATGGGGATCAAAAAGATAATTATAATCACAAATAATCCCATCTGCAAACAAGCTCATATCCAAACAAAGTTCAAATGGACAAACATTGTGTTTTCTAGCATATTCTTCAACGCATTCTCTAGTAAAGCTGTTAGAATGCGTTAGCAAATCATATACTGCCTCATTTATCCTATCATAATGCCCCCTTGCATAGGGGCAATGCTCTGGATTACAATCCACTTCATCCATAAAACAAATTTTATCTTTTGCTGTCAGAATTACACTTTTAAAATGTAAACCTTCTTTTCTTAATATTCCAAAAGTATTTTCTGCTACTGTGCGAGTAATAGTCTTGGCAGTAAAATAAAAAATTTTACTTCCCATTCCCTCTCCTACTGCCTTTATAGATGGAAAGAGTGTGGATATCGTCTTGCCTACCCCTGTAGGTGCCTCAATAAACAGATTCCTCTTATGATAGATACTCTGGTATACATAGGTGACTAGTTCCTTTTGTCCTTCTCTGTAGGAAAAAGGAAATTCCAAATCATGAATAGAATCCTGTTTTTCTTTTTCCCATGCACTTTCATACTCTGCCCATTTGCGATATTCTTCCATTATGTCGTCAAACCACTGGCTTAGCTCAGACATAAAATACTCTTCATTGAAGTATTTCAATTCCTCTGTATCAATATTACAATAAGTCATTCGCACTCTTATTACTTGCTTTTCATGCTGCAAACCATATATATACGCATAAAGCTTTGCCTGCGCCAAATGTTCTTTTACAGGCTCTTTTATTTTGGCAAGCTCTCTATATGTTCCTTTAATCTCGTCTATGGTAACCGTTTCTTCTTCCTGCATAATTTCCAAGCTGCTATCTGCTAGCTCTGGAATCATACGTATATCCGAACATTTTTCTGTAATAATTCCATCCGCACGCCCCTCTATGATGAGGCTATATTTTTCTGCTATAAAGGTATGACGCAAAAAAACCTCTGCTTCATAGTTTGACCCCATTCGTCTTTGAATCATACGGTGGATACGTCCGCCCTCTTGCATAGCATTATCAGAACTTCCCGCCCGGCGATTGTCAATATCACCAGACCGAAAGATAAATTCCACTAAATTTCTAACAGAAATACGTATTTCCATTTCAATAACCAGACCTTTCCAATACCTGCAATCTTTGCACAAAAAAACTCTCTAACAAGATAGTACGCTATCTATGTTAGGGAGTCAATTGTACAACACATTTATTATATCTGCCAAAAGCAGACGACTACAAAGCAGACATTCATTTTACGGCAACTTAGCAAGCAATCGCCTGCGTTTTTAGCATTTCTTCTAAATCTGCATTAAAGCCATCGTAACGTACTGTTAGTGTTTTAGAAAAATCCAGTCCATATACTCCTAGAAAAGATTTTGCATCAACAACATATCTGTTATAGGCAATATCAATTTCAAAGTCACACTTTGATGCAACAGCAACAAAACGTTGCACTTCATCTGGGGTCAATTTAATTTTACGTTCCATTTTTACATCCTTTCTGCTATAAATCCCCCCATAAATTCATAGACATCAAACTGTTATACCGCTTACATTTTACCTCATTTTTAGTTATTATACCTTATTTCTGCTTATTGTAAAGTCCTTTTTTACATATACATTTGGGTACTAAACAACTATTTATGCTCTCTAAAACTCCCTTTTATGAACTTTTTATATCACATCCTTGTTAGAATGTACTCTTTTAAAACATTTGCACAATCGTCTCCTTTTTTGTTGCTCACATGTTGCAAAAATTTTGGCTATTTTGGCGAAAATTCTGTCATATATTTTCGGAAGCGAATTGGCAACATATTTCGCTGTAAATCGAGATTTTTTCTTTCTTTTATACTAATTTTATGACAAAAGTATCGAAACAGTTCTTGATATTTGACTTCATCCTCTGAATAGTTAATAACATCCTCATCTATGCCTTTATCAAAATCTGACACCAAATACCAATCCTCTCCCTTGGGATGTATACTTGCCATCTTTCGTTTCTCATCATATATTATGAAATTCTCCATAGGAAGACGGTCCGCAAAATGGGGAGTAATTAGAGTTATAATATTATTCTTAGGCCCAATTTCACTGTACAATATTCCTTGCTCTAATTCTTGAAAACGCAAAAAGCCATTCAAATGCATGACTTCATTATTGGTTCCTCGACTAAGCTCCATTACACGTCTAATGTATGGGTTAGATAAATTATCCAAAATTTGCCCTTTTCTGCCTTTTTGATATGCAAGCAATCCCCATACTATCGCTTGATACACCGCCTGTGCTTTTTCACTATCCTCTGAAGCAAGTGCATAGCAAAACGCTCTATAATCCTCTTCTCCAAAGTTTTTTCTTAGGGTGCGCATTACTTTTATAGCATGCTCTGCCTGTGAATTTATATTCAAATAATTGGCAAATAAGCGAAAATTTTCATCTTCACCAACCTGTATTCTGGTTTGCTCATGATTCATGTGCTGCCTATATGCTTCGTAGATAGCCGTAAAAATTCCTTCCAAACTATCTTCACAAATCAAAATGTTTTCTTCCATAATAGTCATCATACCTCTTATATTTGACCAAAAAGAACCTGCTGCCTATCAATAATAGTTGGTTCTTCCATAAAATTCCCATCATCAAATAAGGAAACCTGTTTGTATGTCATTCCGTCTCTATCAAAAGGTAGTTTTTCTTTTACCTGTGTCAGGTTACGTACAATATAATTTTCTTCTACCTTGGTGTTATACATCATTCTTCCACAACAGGTAATAAAATACAGTGCTCGTTTTAAAACCACGCCCATTTTTTTCAAATCATCAAAGGTCAGATTTCCAATGCGTCTTGCTTTTACAATACGCATAGCACTTTTAACTCCAATTCCCGGTACACGCAAGATTGTTTCATAATCAGCTCTATTAATTTCAACTGGGAATACCTCAAGATGCCTCACTGCCCAATCTGCCTTTGGATCAAGTAATACATTAAAAAAAGGTCGCTCCTCACTCAAAAGCTCGCTTGCCTGAAATCCATAGAATCGAAGCAGCCAATCTGCCTGATATAATCGGTGCTCTCGTAAAAGTGGTGGTCCTCCTGGTAAGGCCGGAAGCTCTTTATCTTCATTCACACTTACATATGCCGAATAGAACACTCTCTTTAACTCGAATTTTTGGTAAAGACTCTCTGCAACATTCATGATTTGAAAATCATTTTCTGGTGTTGCCCCAATAATCATTTGTGTAGATTGACCACCCGCCACAAATCTTGGCGCATTTTTATATAGCACAATCTCATTTTTATTTTCTACTATTCCATTTTGAATCTGCCGCATCGGCGTTAGAATATTTTTTCTATGCTTGTTCGGTGCTAACTGTTTTAACCCCTCTGCTGTGGGTAGTTCTAGATTAATACTCATTCTATCCACTAAAAAACCCGTCATCTGAATCAATCTAGGATCCGCACCTGGTATTCCCTTTACATGAATATAACCATTAAAGCGGTACTTATTTCGAAGTAGATATATGGTTTGATAAATTAATTCCATCGTAAAGTTTGGGCTTTCAATAATACCTGAACTCAGAAAGAGGCCTTCAATATAATTCCTTCGATAAAACTGCATCGTTAACTCGCACACCTCTTCTGGCGTAAAGCTTGCTCTTGGAACATCATTGGACTTTCTATTTAAACAATACTTGCAATCATATATACACTCATTCGAAAAGAGAATTTTTAAAAGAGAAATGCATCTACCGTCTGCACTAAAACTATGGCAAATCCCACCCGCGGCACAATTTCCCATATCTTTCCCATTTCCTTTTCTATCCACACCACTAGAGGTGCATGCCACATCATATTTAGCTGCGTCACTTAAAATCCCCAGCTTATCCATAATAGACATCTGGTCAGTCATCAAAAGTTCCATATCAATCCTCCAAGTAAAGAACATCTGTTCTTATTTTAGATTATCATAGGTCCTTATCTTTTGCAACCTCTTTTTCGAATGTTTGTTCTTTTTGTCAAAGAAATCTTACCAGCATTTACTGCACGGTGTCAGCCCCTTTGATTTTGCCAAATCTAGAGTGGTTATGATATCACTCTTGTTTAGATACTGGCAACCTGCCTGATGATATTTTGCCCCCGTCTTTGTAATATGAACCTCTAAGCTTTTATTATCCTCCGTAGTATTTATCGTTTTTGTCTCTGACGTTTTTACTTCATTTGTCTGACTAGCCTTTGTACTACTTTCAGTTCGTTCTCCTGCCTGCCAGCTTTCTGAAGGCGCACAGTTCCATGTGATTTTTTCACCATCTGCTGTTGCTATAATACTTCCTTGCTCATCCGTTCTAAAAATCAAGACCCCTCTAGTACGCAAATAATTTAATGGCTGTGCATGTGGATGCCCATAGGAATTGCCCTCCTCACAGCTTATCACTGCATAGGTTGGCTTAACCACATCTAAAAGTGCCTCACTGGATGCAGTATCACTTCCATGATGTCCCACATGGTAAACATCAGCCTCTATATTTATTCCATTTTGAGCAATATCATTTTCTGCCTCTTCCTCTGCATCCCCGGTAAAAATAAATGAAGTATTTCCATTCTCTATTAATAAGGAAATAGATGCATTATTCGGGTCTGAATACTCCTTGTTGGGCGCAATAATAGTAACCTTGGCGCTTCCTAGGCTATATGTACTTCCCACGCTAGGTGTAGACCATTTTAAAGACTTATTATCCAAAGCCTGAATAAGCTTCTGATAGGTTAAATTGTCCTTGGCAAAATTAGACATAAATACCCTATCAATTTCAAACTTTGTAATAATAACTGGTGCTCCACCTATGTGATCTGCATCTGGATGAGTAAGTACAAGATAATCTAACTTTGTTATTCCTTGCTTAGTTAGGTACTTTTGTAGCGTCGTACCTTTACTACTTTCTGCTGTGTCTATCAGCATTGCTTGGTCACCACATTTTATTAAGGTAGCATCTGCTTGCCCTACATCAATAAAGTGGACTTCCATTTCAAGAATTACATCCTTTGTACTTCCCTCTACATTTGCTGTTTTACTTTCTTTTACTTCTGTTTGTCTTAGTGCACCTGACGTTCTACCTCGTCCATTTTGCAAACTGGTCTTCGCTTCACCGTCTTGCTGCACTATCTCAGGCTGTACTATCTCAGAAGCTACCACTTCAGACTGCTTTACTTCTGCTTCTGAAGATACCGAGCCACAGCTAGTTAATATCATAGCTATCAATAGTAAATAGGCTAATTTCACTCTTTTTTTCATCATCAATCCCCCGATTCTATGATTAAAGTTATGTCATATACTATATTATACACCTTTTCCTAAGAAACAGGGCAAAAATGCTTGCAAAAGTCGGCAGAAAGTATTTTAATAAGATAGGACTATAATACAGAAATGGAGATTATTATGAACTTACCTGAAGGATATAAATCCGAACTAAATTTGTACGATACACAGGTTGCGATTAAAACCGTAAAAGACTTTTTTCAAACCCTTTTAGCTGAAAAGCTTAATCTACTTAGAGTGTCTGCTCCTCTATTTGTTGATCCTGCTTCTGGACTAAATGATAACTTAAACGGAGTTGAACGTCCTGTCACTTTTGACATAAAGGAACAAAATGCAAGAGAGGCTGAAATTGTTCATTCCCTTGCAAAATGGAAGCGTTTCGCTTTAGCAAAATACGGCTTTAGCGCTGGTGAAGGCCTTTACACCGACATGAGTGCCATCCGTCGTGACGAGACTGTCGATAACATCCATTCTATCTATGTTGATCAATGGGATTGGGAAAAAATTATTACAAAAGAAGAGCGTACTTTAGATACTCTAATGGAAGTTGTTAAAGGGGTTTACAAGGTACTTCGCAAAACAGAAAAATTCATGTCCATAAAGTATGATTATATAGAAGAAATTTTACCACATGATATTTTCTTTATTACTACTCAAGAACTTGAAGATATGTTTCCAAACAATACCCCAAAGGAAAGAGAGTATTACATAGCAAAAGCCAAAGGTGCTGTTTGTCTTATGCAAATTGGTGATGTGCTTGCAGCCGGGGAAAGACACGATGGTAGAGCACCTGATTATGATGATTGGGCACTAAATGCTGATATCATTGTATATTACCCAGTGTTAGATATTGCACTGGAATTGTCTTCCATGGGTATTCGCGTAGATAAAGAATCTCTAGAAGCTCAGCTTAAAAAAGCTGGGTGTCCAGAACGTGCAAGCATGCCTTTCCAAAAAGCTGTTATTGATGAAACCCTTCCTTATACCATTGGTGGCGGAATTGGTCAATCACGTATTTGCATGTTCTTCCTTAGAAAGGCTCACATCGGAGAAGTTCAATGCTCACTCTGGCCTGATGAAATGATGGAAGCTGCTGCAATGGGACAGTTACAATTGTTATAAAAGGAGATTTAAATGAATTTTAAAACCACCTTATCAAAAATAAATAAAAAGGACTTTGCAAAAAGCTGGGTTAGTTTATATCAGTCTGGCTTATTACAGTTTAAGGGTGTAAAAAGAGAGGCTACAGACATCGGCTTTATTCGTCCTATCACCTCTTATCTAGTTGCCTTTATTGGTGGATACTTTATTCTGAACTGGGGATTACAAGGAATCAGTGATGCTTTATCTGGAATTGAGATTTGCTTTGGAGCACTCGTTCTTTTTGTAATTGCCATTAATATTGCTTATGCAATCCGTCCTAAGTGGTTTTCATACCTTGCTGAAGCTAGACTCCTTCCCAAAGAAAGCACTGATATCACATTAGATGACACCACTGTTACTTTCAAAAAAGAAGGTGCTACCGAATCCACTACCTGGAAATGGAATGATATAACCAAGGTGCTTCGTTTTGTTAATACTCTCATCCTTTATACCGGAGATGCTACTGGTTACTTAGACTCAAAAACAAAAGTTTTAGTTATTAATAGAGCCGATTTATCAGAAGAAGATTGGAACACACTTGACAACACATATATAGAGCCTCTAAAAGTAAAAAACACTTATAAAGGCTACTATAGTTATTCTGATATCGTTATCTTTTTACTTTTCTGTTTATTCGTTGCATTAATGGCTTTACCATATTATCCTGTATAATTTTGTATTATAAAAAGGGCGATCATATGATCGCCCTTTTTATTTACTATTTCACATGTTCTGTCACAAATCTTACATTCCCAAAGGTTCCACGATTGCTTGCTTTTCCTGGTGTCCAACCAATTTGATGCTCTCTAACTTCATTTTCACAATCATTATAACAAACACTTAAGCCTATGATATCCTCTGCCAAAATAGAAAAGTCATGTGTGATATCTACAATACTTTCTAGCTTAGTGATATCTATAGCCATTTCAAATGTATACTCATTTCCTTGCTTTACTACTACACATTCCACATTCTCATCATTTGCTAGGGCAGATAGCTTTGTACCACTTGTCGCCACCACACATTTTTGTACTGGAGCAGCTATATTGTCTGCCGACACATCTAGTGCAATCTCCAAACAATCATTCATATACCACTTATCTTCTTCCACTGGCTTATCCCAAAGAATGTCATCCACTATTTTTGCCGCAATATAGATTCTGTGGGAATCCTGCTCATTCCAGCCGATCATAACTGTGCCCGAAAAATCATCTTTTTCTGGCAAACCATCTCCCGAATCTTTGCACTGATTTAGGGAAATAGCTTCCATTCCTGTCCATTCATCTAGCTTACCGTCTACCGTTAAATTCACCTGTTTTGCATCGTAATAGGGATTTTCTGCGACTCTTTGTATAACCTTTTCATATTCCACTGAGATTCCACTAATATCATTAACTTCAATGCTATTTCCAGTCAACGCCTCATAAAGAAACATCGTAGTTTGGTTAACAACATCGTCATATAGTATCATAAGATTATGATCTGCTCCCTCAATCGTATATAGTACGTTATATATGTTTTGGTCGTTAAGCATCTTTGCCAACTTCTTACTGCTCTCCAGTGAACTTTTAGGATCTTGTGTTCCCTGAATAATAATACATGGGGGATCTTCTTTAGCCACCCTCTTTTTATATAAGGTATCTCCCGCAATATCAATCACACCGAAAACGTTGCTTTTATCTATTCCGTATTTCTTAAAATCAGAATAACCAAAGTTAATTGCTGTCAGTGCTCCTGCTGAATAGCCACCAACTGCTATAAATTTTTTATCTATTCCATATTCTTCACTATGTTCTATTACCCAGCTTACAGCACTTGCCGTATCATCCACAGCATCTGTTATTGCTGCTGATGGGTCATCCAATTTTTCTCTAATACGATAATTTATGCTTATACAGACATAACCCTTCTTGGCAAATTCCACAGCAAGATATCGTTCCAACCCATCTTCATCCTTACTTCCGCTGACTAATCCACCACCATGTAACCATATAATCGCGGGACGATTGTTTTGAGTATCATCTGCTGGAGTATATATATCTAACAGTAATGTCTCTTTTTCTTCTTTATAATTTAGTACCTATTTGTATGGAATGTCTTTGATGGTATCAACGGTTTGAAATATATTTTTTAAGTAACGTCCTGTATCTGCAT
>JAVBUZ010000182.1:0-3655 GCA_031554725.1 Lachnospiraceae bacterium
AATATTTGTAAGAGATTTTCAAACACCTTTCAAATTGAAGATCTTAATATAACAATTACGGATGGGGCCTTTACAACACTACTTGGACCATCTGGATGCGGGAAAACGACAATACTTCGCATGATTGCAGGACTAGAAACACCTGACTTGGGAGAAATTTATTTTGATAATAGATGTATTTTCTCGGATGTGAAAAGGATAAATGTTGCGCCAGAAAAAAGAAATCTTGGTTTTGTGTTTCAGGACTTTGCACTTTGGCCTCACATGACAGTATATGAAAATGTGGCATTTCCGCTGCGGGCAACAAAGGATACTAAGGATTTGGATATGAGAGTTAAACATGCGTTAAGCACAGTTCATTTGGATGGATTTGAGGAACGATTTCCCAAGCAGCTTAGCGGCGGCCAACAGCAAAGAGTAGCTTTTGCAAGGGCAATCGTGGCAAAACCAAAGTGCATTTTATTTGATGAACCTTTATCTGCATTAGATGCAATACTTCGTGAAGAAATGAGAATAGAGATGAAAAAAATCTCGAAGGATCTTAAATCCACCGCGGTTTTTGTGACACATGATCAAATGGAAGCTATGAGCATGAGCGATAGCATTGTAGTCATGAATAAGGGAGTTGTTGAACAAATCGGTGCACCAGAAAGCGTTTATCATAAGCCTTCTACTAAGTTTGTGGCAAAGTTCATTGGAAAGTCAAATTGGATAGATGAAAGGTCAATGGTGAGGCCAGAGGCGGTAGAGCTACAGAAAGCAGAGAATGTAATTGAGTACAAGACGAAAGTTGTTTCCTCCCAGTTTCTAGGTAATGCCTACGAGCTGCGACTAGATGTAAAGGGAAACAATTGGAGTGTCATAACTAGTAATAGGATGCAACCTAATGATGAGCTTACTTTATTTGTAAGACAAGATCAGATAGTTACATTTGCATAATATTAATACATGAAATACATAAACGAAGGGAAAACAAAATGAAAAAGAAAATCGTATCATTACTTATGGCAGTGGTTATGAGTATAGGACTTACGGCTTGCGGCCAAGGAGAGACAAAAGAACCAGCTTTACCATCAAAGGAAGAATCAAAACAAGAGGAAGTAAAACAAGAGGAAATAAAACAAGAAGAAAAGGTACTAAGTGGAAAGGTAGTAGTGTACATGCCTAGCCCATCAGGACTTAATGAAAAATACTTAGCAGCCTTTGAAGAAAAAACAGGAGTTACAGTTGAGCTTTTCGAAGGAACAACAGGCGAAATCCTTGCAAGATTAGAGGCTGAAAAGGATAACCCAGTAGCGGATGTTGTTGTATTAGCATCTTGGTCTGACGGTCTATCGCTTAAAAAGAGTGGTGTTTTACAAAGCTATGCTCCGGAAAATATGGATAAGGTATACCCAGATTGGGTTGATGCAGATAGCATGCTATTTGGTACAAGCGCATCAGCAGTAGGTGTAATCTATAATACAACCTTAATTGAAAGCTTAGATGCTGACTGGGCAGAGCTTGCAGATGCACAGTACAAAGATATGGTTGCTATTCCAGATGGTGAAAAATCTGGTTCATGTAAGGATTTCTTATCAGGCTATATTTATGCATTTGGCGAAGAAAGCTGGTCTACATGGGAGGCGCTTGCAGATAATGGGATGGTAGTTCCTGGTGCAAACAAAGCAGCTTTAGAAGCAGTTACAACTGGGGAAAAAGCAATCCTAATCGCAGGTGTTGACTATAATGCATATTCTTCTATTAACAAGGGCGAACCACTTGCTATTTACTATCCTAAGTCAGGAACAGTTATCAATCCTAGACCTGCAATGATTTTAAATTCTAGTAGTAACCTAAATAATGCACAGGCCTTTGTTGATTTCTTACTTAGTGACGAAGCACAGCAGCTTGTTGCAAAAGCTTACCTTTTACCAGGAAGAAGTGATATTGCATGTGATAATAGAACCAATGTAGCTGACATTCCTACCTTTACTACAGATTGGGAGTGGATGATGGAAAATGCATCTGAAATTGCAGCAAAGCTAAACTTACTTTGTCAGTAGAAAGGGCTCAGAATGAATAAAAAACACAGTGTAAAATATGCGCTAGTAACCATTTCGCTATTGTTTTTTATCATTGTTCCTATTATTACAGTATTTCTTGAGGCGGTCATCGTTGATGGTCGCCTTAATTTTGCGAATGCACTCCAGATAATAATGGACAGTGATAATGCCCAGACTATTTTTAACTCGTTGCTTCTTGGCCTGCTTGTTGTAATTACATCAACAATTATAGCAACACCGCTAGCCTTTTTACTTGCAAAATCAAGATTTTCAAGGCACAAATGGCTAGATATTATTTTTATGATTCCGTTTATGACCCCACCCTACATTTCATCCATGGGATGGATTCTTTTCATGCAAAAAAGAGGTCTCTTTCAGCAGCTTTTTCCATGGACGGGAGCTTTGTCCGAAAAGTTCTTTTCTTTATTTGGACTAACATTAGTTATGAGCTTTCATGTATTTCCGTTTATGACGACCATGCTAAAAAACGCCATAATTAATTTGGGGGACAATCTAGAAGATGGCGCGGCTATAAGCGGTGGAAGCTTCCTATATCGAATGAAAAAAATCACCCTTCCTCTACTAAAAGGAAACTATGCAATTGCCATGCTTCTAGTGTTTGTCAAAACATTATCTGAATATGGTACGCCAGCTACCTTTGGAAAGAAAATAGGATTTTATGTTTTTACCACGAATATTCATAGATATGCAACTACATCGCCTATAAACTTTGGCAAGGCAGCAAGCCTGTCCTCGGTACTAGTATGCATATGTATGATTATGTGGCTTATACAAAATCGGGTGACAGAAAAGAGCTCCTATCAAGTTGTGGGCGGAAAGGGAAGTCGCGATACAAGCAAAAAAACAAAGTGGGTATGGAGTCTTTTAGGTGGAGCGTACATCGTTATACTAATCCTCTGTTCAATAGGAGTTCCCTACTTTTCTGTAATTGTCACCTCTCTAATTAATTTACGTGGATACGGACTACAGGCGGGAAATTTTACCCTTGCACACTATACAGAACTATTTACCAGTGGTTCAAAGGCCATAAGAGCCCTTGGAACAAGCTTTTTACTTGCACTAATTTCGGCAACCCTAGTTAGTGTTGTTGGAACCTTTATTGCTATAACGGTGCAGAAGGGAAGGCGCTGGAAGAAGCCTATAGAGAGCCTTTCTCTATTTCCACAAATGCTTCCAAACATTGTTTTAGTAATTGGAATGATGCTTTTTTGGAACAAGGTGTATAAAATAGTTCCGATTTACAACACAATCTATTTTATGGTTCTAGTTTATAGTGTCATGTTTTTACCATATTCTATTCAGTATGTTTCCTCGGCGGTTATCCAGATTGGAGATAATTTAACCACGGCGGGGCGCGTAAGTGGAGCAAGAAAGGGGTATATATTTCGGAAA
Organism: Lachnospiraceae bacterium; assembly: GCA_031554725.1. Lineage (GTDB taxonomy): Bacteria > Bacillota > Clostridia > Lachnospirales > Lachnospiraceae > JAVBUZ01. Next base: position 3,459 of record JAVBUZ010000182.1, read on the forward strand.
ATTACATTGCCCTTAGTTATGAAGGGTGTAGTATCTGGTTGGATGATGACATTTATTATTGTATTTCGCGAGTTAGTTGCGTCCTGCCTAATTTCCCCTCCAAATGTTTTGACTGTATCAACATACATTGTGCGAGAATTTGAGCAAGGCAGTGTGTCAACAGGGATGGCCATGGCAGTGATTTGCGTACTACTAAC
>JAVBUZ010000087.1:0-4322 GCA_031554725.1 Lachnospiraceae bacterium
AATATTTGAAAACGGTGATTCTCTAATAATCTGATTTTGTTCCTTCTGAATGGTCGCAATAATATCGCCTAACACCACATCTTTATTTTTTGATAAGTATTCCACTAGGAGCTGGTCATTGGAAGCAACATCGCTGTCATAATATCCTTTTAACTCTCCCTTTTGTACATCAAAATTTCTTTTTAGCTTTAAGTCAATTTCTATTTCTTTTTCATTTGGTAGCTTGTAGCTTCCCTCACCCAACTCATTTTCATAGTAAACGCTAGATATAGGCGCTCTCCAGTCTGCTATAACCACCTCTGTCTTATTCCTAAATACACCATTTTTACCAATGTAGACACAGGACTGATTCTCATTCTCTTTTTCTATATAATCAATCCTTCCAAAGTAGGGCTGCTCTATGGCTGCTCTATTTTTCCGTAACTGATTCTTCGCATGCTCTTCCAAGCTGGCACTTGTCATGGCTTGATTGTAAAGCTCTGGATCTCCCGCCTTCATGGCTGCCAAAAACTCTTGCGTTTCTCTATGTCTGGTATCATATTCCTCTTCATACTTTATTAAATTTCCACGTATTAGCTTTTTACAATCATCAAAATATGCTTGCTCACTTTGCCAATCCTTATGCTTTTCCATTGCTACCTCATTTCCTACGCAAGTATCTTTTACTTAAAGCCTGTAGTTATAGTATAGTGAAAACCTCAAATATTACTAGACTTTTATTTCAAATTATGATAACATATACATTGTAATCGTGCCTAAAAAAAGATTCCGAATTTCGGAATCTTTTTTTACGTTATATCGTCATATTATTGGGTTACACCAATGTCAATAGAAAAAAAACAATTGAAAAGTCAATTTGCGAACGGCTAGGTGGGAAAAAGAATTTCCTTAAGAGTAGTGTAGAAAAATGTTGGCACTTACGGCATGTTCTATATGCCGTTATGTACCACTACATTTTTCTCCAAGTGAGAACGCCTACTCGAAGGAATTCTTGTTTTCCACCTAGCCTACTCAAACTCTTTTGCCATTATTTTTTTTTTACGTAAATTGAAACCATTTCAAATCCAAATTGCTTCCTGGTAAAAATACCAATTCCACTTTCTTATTTCCGCTTATTCCCTCAAGTTCAAAGCTCTGCTCTACATATTCCAAGGAATGTGCAAATTCAACAATTTGAGTCTTTGTCTCACCATTTTCAGTGATACGAATATGAATCGTGTTTTGTGGTAGCGGTGTTCTGGCACATATGGTTACTTTTGTAGCTTCCTTGCTAACAAAATCCATATTATCATATTCCAAAGTCACATTGTTTCCAATTCCTTCGACGCACTCGCCTACAAGGGTAAAGCTATCTCCATAAACATGATTTGCGTCTTCTCCATAAAGCTTACTAAAGGCTTTTTCTAGCTTAGTAAAGGAAAATCCTTTGATATGAACTTTTTGATATAGAACTAGGCAAATTGTTGTCACACCCTTTAGTCGTTTGGGCAATTTAAAGGTTTCTGGCTGATATACATTCCAAATAGAAGGCTTTTGATAAACCACATCCGCCAGCTTGCGGCTATTTGGTTCTCCAATCATATTTTCCCATATTTCTATATTATATGGCTTGGCATCTAATGCAAAAATAGGTATGGTTATTTCATCGGAGCCAAATTCACCAAAATCCACATCCGCAAACCCAATTTGACTCTGGCCATCTCGTGCTGAGGAAACACCTTTTTCATTGCCGTTTCCCACATCACCAACGCTACGGTTGTATAAACCACCTGTTACAAATTCATATGGATTCAAAAATGGCTTCCCTAGCCCCTCTGCTGAAAATTCTAGTTGCGAAATAACTCTAACTTTCCCCGTTCCATTATCCGTGGTACAACGAACCCTAAATTCACCGTCCGCTTTAGCTGTAATGATAGCTTTATTACCATGGGATTCCACCTGTGCTAGTGGTGATATAATTCCGCTTTCTGTTACTGCTGACCAAACTAGATTATTGACCGAAGCACTTTGGGGATAAACATAGGCCTCAACCTCAATCTGCTTTTTATCTTGCGTGAATTTTTGACCATCTTTCGTTTTTATTTCTATTTTACGAATCCAGATTTCGCCCTTATTTTCATGTTTAGAGGCTTTGTTCTCAGTATTTGCAGCTACACCGTCTTGCACCACTGCTTCTTGGGCCGAAATTTCTAGCTGCGCTGTTTCTAGTCCAGCGCCTTCCACTTTGATGTTTACCATTCCTGCTTCTTTTTTTGCGGCAACCATTGCTAGAAGCTTGCCACTAAACAATCGTCTTTCTACGCCCTTGTAGCTGTCATAGTCTGTACTATCTCCATTATCAAGACCTACCAGTCGTCCCGCTCCAGTGACAGAAACCTTTACCTCATCTATTGCATTTTCTACTGGTATGCCACTCTCATCTACTGTACTAATTTCCACAAAGACCATATCAAGGCCATCTGCCTTCATTTCTTTCTTGTCTGCCTGTAAAACAATTTTCTTAGCATCCCCAAAGGAGGTCTTTTCTTCTTGGGCAATAACATTTCCGTTTTCATCGTAGGCAACTGCCCTTAAGGTTCCCTTCTCATAGAAAAGCTGCCAATCCTGAATAAGCTGGTGTCCATTTACATGGTCTATTGCTCTTCTACCCAGAGACTTATCATTGAAAAATAGTTCCACCTCTGGTGCATTGCTACATACTCTGACATCAATCTTTTGCCCTGGATTAAAGTCCCAATAAGGGAAAATATGAACCATAGGTGCCTTTTTGTAGTCTGTCCACTCTGCCTGGAAGGTGTAAAAAGCGTCCTTAGGAAAGCCAGCAGTATCTATCTGGCCAAAGTAGGAGTTCTTCGTATGATATGGGGTTGGCTCTCCAATATAATCAAACCCAGTCCATATAAATTGTCCAAGTGAGAACTTTGCATCTCTATCGTCTGTTATACATTTTTCAATACTATCTGCTCCCCAGCTTGTGGTGCTATTTCCAAGAGCTGAGCACTGCTGGTCGTCATCCGCAAGCATAGGCTTAGAAAGTGGAAAATGATAGATTCCTCTACTATGTACTACTGAAGCCGTCTCACTTCCATAAATTACCCAATCAGGAAACTTCTCATGATGTAGGTCATAATATTTTTCCCCATAATTATAGCCTGCAAGTTTTACTACATCGGTACACCTTTGCGCTGGTTCCCAAGGCAAAAAGTTAGACCCCAAGGTAACTGGTGCATTACCATATCTGTCATTATCTTCCACATATTTCTTTAGCCTTTTGGTGATTTCCACGCCATGCTCACTTGCGTGGGTATCATAAATTTCGTTACCAATACTCCACATAATAAGACTTGCATGATTTCTGTCACGCTCCACCCAGCTTTTTACATCCCTTTCTGCCCAATCGATGAAAAATCTTGCGTAGTCATAGGTGGTCTTGGGAAGCTCCCACATATCAAAGCCTTCTGATATTACTAAAAATCCCATTTCATCTGTAAGATCCATCAGATCTGGTGCTGGCATATTATGAGAGGTACGAATAGCATTTACTCCCATTTCCTTTAGCTTAACTAGCTTTCTTCTCATAGCCGCACTAGAGTAAGCCGCGCCAAGGCAGCCTAAATCATGATGTTCACAAACACCCTGCATTTTTATATACTTGCCATTTAATAAAAAGCCCTTGTCCGTTGTAAACTCTGTTGTTTTAAAGCCAAAGGTTGTGGTCTGCATTTCGCCGTTTCCAAGAATGGCTTGCATCTGATAAAGGTTTGGATTCTCCAAATCCCAAAGCTTCGGACTTTCCAATTCCATTTCGAAAACCTTATATGCACCACTTTCTGCTACTTTTGTCTCTGCCATTAGTTTTGCAAGAACTTCTCCTTTATAGCTTAGAACAAATTCGCAAGGTATACTTTGGGCCTCATTTCCTTGCACTCTCGCCTCTACTTTAACCTGCCAAAGCTTATCATTTTTCTTTGCTGAAACATAAAGACTATTTGTTTCCACATAGGTTTCTGCTGTTTTATTCATCCAAACGTCCCTATAGATTCCGGCACCACTGTACCACCTTGTATTTGGCCCCTTATGAGCTACAGATACAAGAATCTCTTCCAGTCCTCCCTGAAGATACTTGGTTATCTCCACTTCAAATGAGGAATAGCCATATTTCCATTCAAACGCCTTCTGACCATTCACATAGACAGTTGAATCCATGTAAATGCCCTCAAAATAAAGGAAAACTCTCTCCCCTTGCTTTTTCTCTATAGTGGTTTGCTTTCTATACCAGCCCATGCCATCCTCATACAAATTCTGGGTATCATAAATTAGCC
>JAVBUZ010000142.1:0-7444 GCA_031554725.1 Lachnospiraceae bacterium
CTGAAGCTTAACGCTGATGGAAAGTCAGTAGCATCAATTGACTGTTTAGTTCCAGGAATCGGTGAAATCATTGGCGGAAGTCAAAGAGAAGATAAGTTAGAATTATTAGAAGCTCGTATGGAAGAAATGGATCTAAATAAAGAAGATTACGATTTCTACTTAGACTTAAGAAAATACGGTTCTGTACGTCATGCAGGCTTTGGACTTGGATTCGAAAGATGCGTTATGTATTTAACAGGTATGGGCAATATCAGAGACGTTGTTCCATTCCCAAGAACTGTAAATAACTGCGAACTATAAGATAAAAACCAAGCAAAGGTGTGGATTTTACTATGAAGAGATTGTTTAGACGTGTTCTTAACTGCATAGTGGTATTTTCTATTGCCTTTGCTTTTATCATTCCAGCGGCGGCAAGTTCTATTTCAGACTTGCAAAGGCTTATTAACGATCAGCAGAATAAAATAGATGCCATTAATAACAATATCGGCGGTTGGGAAGACGAGGTGGATCTTCTCGAAGAAGAAATAAGTGACTTGGATGCAGAGATAGTCAACACACTGACAAGCATTGGCCTTTTAGAAGATGAAATTGCACAAAAGGAATTAGATATTGAGGATGCTCAGGAACGTTTTATAGCGGCAAAGGAAAAACAAGAAGAGCAATATGCTGCTATGAAAATTCGTATACAATATATGTATGAATCTGGTGAGGAATCTTATTTAGTGTCCTTTTTATCGGCAGAGAGCTTTAGTGATATCCTAGACCGTGCAACGAATATTGAAGCTCTTTATGAGTATGATCATAAAATGCAACTAGAATATATTGCAAATAAAGAAGAAATTGCATCTATTTGGGCACAGTTAGAGATTGATAAAGAAGAACTGGAAGCCGATAAAGTAGAGCTTGTAGGCCAGAAGGAATATTTAGATACCATACTTGCTAAGAAGAAAAAAGATGCAAGCAACTATGAAACTATGATTAGTAAGGCAAGACAAGAAGCAGCACTTTATGTTAAGAAGATTCAACAGGAACAAGCACAGATAAAGAAGCTTCAAGACCAAGCCAAGAGAAATACTGCAGCAACCAATGGAAACTATACCGTAACCCAGTTTAATACTTCGATTATTGACAATGCCAGCGGAAGCGAGAATGGAAAAAAGCTAGCAAAATATGCCTGTCAGTTTATTGGAAATCCTTATGTATCTGGTGGAACTAGCTTAACCAATGGTGCGGATTGTTCGGGATTTGTTTATCGCTTATATAGTGACTTTAATTATTCTGTGGCTCGTACCTCTTACCAGCTTCGTAGCGAAGGAAAAGAGGTGGCTTACGCAGATGCACAGCCAGGTGACATTATCTGTTACGACGGTCACGTTGGTATCTATGTAGGTGGCGGTTATATTGTGCATGCAAGCACGGCCAAGACGGGTATTAAGGTTAGCAATGCAAACTATAGAACGATTCTTTCTGTTAGAAGGGTGTTCTAGTTTGAAAGAATGATATCACAAGCAGATTTTATATTAAAAAAGTGGAAATAGGACTCCTCCATAGGAATCCATCTTTCATTAAAGTTAACTAGAGCTTCTGCACCTTCACGGTGTAGGAGCCTTTTTTGTTGTGTTTTTGCATCAACGTCCATGAAAACAGTAAGGTCATATAGAGGACGAAGCTCAGGACGCATACAGTAAGAACCTTCCACGATGGTAAGAGGAAGGGGCATAATTGTTTGGGAATGAGAAAAGTCCATTTCTGAACAAGAAAAAACACGATAAGAGCCATTCTTATGCTCTCTTATTAGTGGAGCAACCTCATCAAGAAAGCGTTCATAATCTATATTGCCACCAGGACTAGACAGCCTCTTGGGATTACGTAAAGCGGGTGGAAGAAAGAAATCGTCCATATGAATAACATTGCAAGGATACTTTAGTGAAAGCTCTTTGCTCAGACTAGACTTTCCGGCCGCACATCTGCCATCGATGGCTAACGTAATATAAGGTTTTTGAGAAAGCAGAAGGTCTATTTGTTTTTCTAACATGGTAAGCTCCTTTGGACAGTGGGTTTAATGATAATATATGATTAATCTTACCATAAGTATAGTGCAGAACAAACAAAAAGTTCCTTTGCTTTTTAGTGGTACTCGCCAATTGTGCTTTCAATTGGGAAGAGGTATAATGAAGGAAACTGAGAAACTAAAACAAGTTTCCGAGTTTTCCAAAAGCATACAGACCAAACGATTGGAGAAAATATATGGAACTAAGAGAAAGAATATTAAACGCGGCAATAGATGAATTTGGCGAAAAGGGACTGAAGTTTACCATGGATGATGTAGCTAAACGAATCAATATTAGCAAAAAAACCTTGTATCAGGTGTTTGAAAATAAGGAGGATATGCTTTTAGCGCTAGCAGACTACTCCTTTGCTGATATAAAGAAAAGCGAGAAGAAAATTTTAGAAAACCAGGAAATGGATATTCTAGAAAAGATAAAATCCATTATGATTGTTTTGCCAGAGAGATATCAAAATATAGGCCTAAGCAATCTATACCAGCTACAGGAAAAATATCCTCATATTTATAAAAAGGTTGCTTCCTATTTGGAAACAGATTGGGATGCTACCATTTATCTACTGGAACAGGGAATTGCAGAAGGAAAAATAAAGCCCATTTCTATTCCCATTTTAAAGGGAATCGTAGAAGGAACTATACAGCATTTTATGGCATCAAGTATTTTGGTGGAGAATGGAATTAGCTACGAACAGGGATTAGAGGAAATGATACAAATACTAATTGAAGGAATTAAAGCATAGGGACGGAGGAACCAGAATGAGAATTTATTTAAATGATGATTGGGAGTTTTCACCTTCCTTTAGTCCAGCACTTTTACATGGAGAGGCCAAGGATATGGAGCTTCAGACAGTGAGACTACCTCATACAACGGTAGAGACACCACTTCACTATTTTGATGAAAGTATGTATCAAAAGATAAGCTGTTATAGAAGGCGGATTACACCGAAGAAGGAGTGGGAAGGAAAGCGCATTCTTCTTACAGTAGAAGCGGTGGGACACCTAGCGGAGGTCTTCCTTAATGGAGAAAAAATAGGTGAGCACAGATGCGGATATACGGCATTTACTGTAGACTTGGCACCAAGTATGTTTTGGGACAAGGAAAATCTTCTGGCAATCACGGTGGACAGCAGGGAAAGCCTAAATATTCCACCCTTTGGAAATGTCATTGACTACATGACCTATGGTGGAATATACAGAGAAGTTTATCTGGAAATAAAGGAAGATAATTACTTCGTTAATGTATTTCCAAAGGCAAAGGATATAAGGATAAAGGGCGAAAAAGCGTCTGCACTTTTGGAGGCAGAGGTTATCTTGCACCATGATGAAAGTGGAATGCAGATAAAGCAGACACTATTTGATAACCAGGGAAATTTAGTAGCAGATTTTCCCATGGGGGAGAAAGTTCATATTTTGGAAGAGATTGACTTGTGGAGCCTGGATAATCCCAAGCTATATACCGTAAAGACTCAGCTATGGCGCGGAAATGATTTATTAGATGAAAGTGTGGATAGAATTGGCTTTCGAAAGGCAGTGTTTTTGGAGGATGGTTTTTATCTAAATGATAAGAAGGTAAAAATCAGAGGTCTAAATCGTCACCAAAGCTATCCATATGTGGGCTACGCAATGCCAGAATCCATGCAGAGATACGATGCGGAAATTCTAAAGAAGGAGCTAGGGGTAAACGCAGTAAGAACCTCTCATTATCCACAGTCACATTATTTCTTAGATAGTTGTGACGAGCTAGGACTCTTGGTATTTACGGAAATACCTGGCTGGCAGCATATTGGCGATGAGGCTTGGCAGGAGCAGGCTATTTTAAATACAAAAGAGATGGTAATGCAGTATAGAAACCACCCATCGATTATTTTGTGGGGTGTACGCATTAACGAATCCATGGACAATGATGAGTTTTATAAAAAGACAAATGAGGTTGCTCATAGCTTAGATGAAACAAGACAAACCAGCGGGGTAAGGTTCATACAAAAAAGCTCACTGCTTGAGGATGTATATGCTTATAATGACTTTTCTCATGATGGCTCAAATGCTGGTTGTGTATCGAAAAAGAAAAGTACCCCTAATGGAAAAAGGGGTTATCTGATTTCAGAATATAATGGTCATATGTTTCCGACTAAAAGCTTTGATAGTGAGGACCATCGGGTAGAGCATTTGATGCGACATGCAAGGGTTATGAATGACTACTATAAGCAGGAGGATATTGCAGGTGGCTTTGGCTGGTGTATGTTTGACTATAACACACACAAGGACTTTGGAAGTGGCGATCGCATTTGCTATCACGGTGTCATGGATATGTTCCGCAATAAAAAGCTGGCGGCACAGCTTTATGCGGCCCAGGAGGAAAGCGGGAAGGACTGTGTGCTAGAGATTTCCTCAGCAATGGATATTGGAGAGCATCCAGCCTGTCTTATGAAGGACGTATATGCCGTAACAAATGCAGATAGTTTACGAGTATACAAGAATGATGTGTTTATAAAAGAGTATGCAAAAACGCAGACACCTTTCAAAAGCTTACCTCATGGCCCTATTTTGGTTCAGGATTTTATTGGGGATATGATAGAAAAGGGAGAAGGCTTTTCTCATGGAAAAGCAGAGGATATAAAGAAAATTCTTGTTGCTGCCAATAAGTACGGCTTGGCACATTTACCATTTTCCACCCTATTACTAGCAGCCAAGTGCATTTTATTTCGCAAGATGAAGATGCAGGATGCGGTTGAGCTTTACAATAAGTATGTAGGAAATTGGGGTGGTACAGCCACTGTATATCGTTTTGAAGCGATAAAGGATGGCAAGGTAGAAGCGGCGGTTCAAAAGAAGCCAATGACACAGGTGGTACTTGAGGTAGAGGTTTCTTCTGATAAACTTCAAGAAAAAAGTACATACGACGTTGCGTCAATAAGAATGAGAGCGTGTAGCGAGAACGGAACCCTTTTAAATTTCTACAATGATGCAGTTAGCCTTGAGGTAGAAGGTGATATAGAACTGATTGGTCCTAAGATGATAGCTTTACAAGGTGGAATGGGTGGCACCTATGTAAGGAGTCTAGGCAAAAGTGGCAAGGGAACCTTAAAAATATGTGGCAATGATTTTGCAACAATTAAAATAGAATTTGGGGTAGAGACAAAGATAGAGGAGGATTCACTATGAAGTTATCAGCAAAGGAAAAGTTTTCATATGGTATTGGGGCAGTAGGAAAGGACATGGTATACATGCTAACTGCTGCATATATTCTTTATTATTATCAGGATATTATGGGGATTAGCGCGGTATTTACTGGGGTCTTACTTATGGTTGCACGTGTGTTTGATGCCTTAAATGATCCAATGATGGGAATTATTGTTGCAAAAACAAAAACCAGATTTGGTAAGTTTAGACCTTGGTTATTTACAGGAACGATTTTAAATGCACTTATTTTATATGCAATGTTTGCTATTCCAAGAGCCTTAGGTGGCACGGGCCTCTTAATATATGCAGCAGTAGCCTATATTTTATGGGGTGTTACCTATACTATGATGGATATCCCTTATTGGTCTATGATTCCTGCTTTTGCAAAGGATGGTAAAGAAAGAGAAGGCCTTTCTGCTATGGCAAGAACCTGCGCAGGTGTGGGAAGTGCTATTATCACCATAATCACCATGCAGGCAGTGTATTTCTTAGGCAATGGGGATGAAAGAGAAGGCTTTAAATGGTTTACACTCATTGTAGCAATCTTCTTTGTAGCAACAGCAGTTATTATGTGCGTATGCATCAAAGAAAAATCCACAGCGGATATGGAAACAAATACTATAAAAGAAATGATTCAGGCACTGCTTAAAAATGATCAGGCAATGACCGTAGTTATTGCAATCGTACTAATTAACTGTTCTATCTATTTAACCAGTAACTTAGTAATCTATTTCTTTAAATATGACTTTGGCGGTGAGGGCTGGTATAATGCCTATACCTTATTTAATACCTTTGGTGGTGCAATGCAGATTTTATCTATGATGATACTTTACCCACTATTTCGTAAATTCCTTTCTACAGTGAGGGTGTTTAGAGCCAGCCTTTATATGGCTATTGTAGGTTACATAACTTTACTTGCACTAGCATGCACGAATATGTCAAACGTTGTGCTTTTGTTTATTCCTGGCTTTTTTATTTTTGCAGCCAACGGACTTTTAACCGTACTCACAACTGTATTTTTGGCAAACTCCGTAGATTATGGTGAAATCAAAAATGGTAGAAGAGATGAAAGCGTTATCTTCTCTATGCAGACCTTCGTGGTAAAGCTAGCATCCGGTGTTTCTGTATTGATTGCGTCTATCTGCTTAGAGGTCTTTCATATCAGCCAGAACACAGAAGCAGAAACTGCAGTTGCTAATCAGTCATCTATTATGGGACTACGCATGACTATGACACTAATTCCTATAGTCGGCCTAATTGTAGCAATCATTTTCTTTGGAAAGAAATTTAAGCTAACAGATGAAAAGGTAGCTGAAATTGCAGCACAGTTACAGGAAAAGCAAACAAAATAGGAGACAATCAATGATTAGAGAAGAGAATGGTGTTTTTATTTTAGAAACAGAGCATACTACCTATGCTTTTGCAAAAATGGAGAGTGGGCATTTAGAGCATTTGTATTATGGAGAAACCATTTCCCTGGAGGCAGATGGACTTAGGGCACTAAGTCATAAGTGCACAATTGTAAATGGCTGTAGCATTGCTTATAATAAAGAGCATTCTAACGTAGGGCTAGATGATGTTTGCTTAGAAACGTCAGGAGTCGGAAAGGGCGATCTTAGACAGCCCTTTGTGGAAATTGAGTGGCAAGATGGAAGCCGCACCACAGACTTTATACTGGATAGCTTTGAGGTAGTAGCCAAGAAGCTTCCACTTCAAACACTGCCTTCCTCTTATGATGAAGAGGAGTTGGCTCAGACCTTGGTTCTAAGGCTAAAGGAAAAGTATAGGCAGGTAATGCTAGAGCTTAGATATAGTGTGTTTGAAAAAAGTGACATTATTGTCAGAAACTCCAAGCTAGAAAACCATGAACAAGAGGAAGTAAGAGTAAAAAGACTTATGAGTCTTCAGCTTGATTTGGAAAAGTTAGGCTATCGATTTACAACCTTTCATGGGGACTGGACTCGTGAAATGATGAAAAGTGAAGTAGAAGTATGGGCGGGAAGGATGGTAAATGCTTCAAATACAGGCTTCTCCTCCAACCATGCCAACCCCTTTGTTATCATTAGCGATAATACTGCAACAGAAATTACAGGGGAATGCTTTGCCTGCAATCTTATTTATTCAGGAAACCACTATGAGGCCCTAGAGGTTAGTGGGCACAACAAGACCAGGTTTTTAGCAGGCATAAATCAAGAAGGC
>JAVBUZ010000098.1:0-7232 GCA_031554725.1 Lachnospiraceae bacterium
TGAAAAGCTAGAACGTTGGGGAAACTATATCCTAGTTAGGCCAGACCCTCAGGTCATCTGGAGCACTCCCCACGAACATAAAGCATGGAAACAAAAAAATGGTCATTATCACCGTAGCTCTCAAGGCGGCGGCGAATGGGAATTCATCAGTCTCCCAAAGGAATGGTCCATTCAATATAAGGATTTAACATTTAATCTAAAACCATTTAGTTTTAAGCACACGGGACTTTTCCCTGAGCAAGCAACTAACTGGGACTGGTTCTCTGGGCTAATAAAAAAAGCCAATCGACCAGTTAAGGTTCTTAACCTATTTGCCTACACTGGCGGTGCAACTCTTTCTGCCGCTGCTGCTGGTGCCGCCGTTACTCATGTTGATGCTTCAAAAGGCATGGTTGGCTGGGCAAAGGAAAATGCTGCATCCTCTGGGCTTTCAGGTGCCCCCATACGTTGGCTAGTTGATGACTGCGTAAAATTCGTAGAACGTGAGATTCGCCGTGGTAACAAGTATGATGGAATTATTATGGACCCGCCTTCATATGGAAGAGGCCCAAACGGTGAAATATGGAAAATCGAGGATAGCATTTGGAGCTTTATCGAACTAACCACAAAACTTCTATCTGATGATGCACTCTTCTTCCTAGTAAACTCATATACCACTGGACTACAGCCCGCAGTTCTTAATTACATGATAGAATCATCCGTTTCCAAAAAGCATGGTGGCAAAGTTGAAGCCGCCGAGATCGGATTACCCGTTAGCTCAAGCGGCTTAGTTCTTCCATGTGGTGCCTCTGGACGATGGTCCAAAAACTAAAACTTAATAATAAGGATATCCTGTTGATTGAATTATACTGTATATAGCACCAAAGAATACCGCACCGAAAACTACAGTGATAACAATAACAGCTATATAAAAGATAAGGTAAGCTTTGCAAAAGTTTGCCTTACTTTTTTTTGTGCTTCCGCTAAATGCCCAAACAATACACATAATTAGCCCTACACAAGGTACTAGGTTGATTAGTAGTAGGCTTCCAATCCAATCTAGTATAGAAACTGGTTCTTCTAGTTCTGGCTGATAGCTTGGCTGATAAGGCTGTTGATATTGCTGGTAAGGTACATTTGGTTGTTGCTGCTGTTCGTTCATGTTGTTTGTATCCATTTAAATCCTCCCTCATAAATGTTATTAAATGTCTTTCCAATTTTAACACAAGACGAGGTAGGGTGCAATCTTATGATATCCATTTTTTTACAATTGGTGAAATTCCATCCACCGCAGGGCCTAAAAGAATTACCATGCATATGGTTACTACACCGATTCCACCGCCGATAATAAAAGCTAGCGTTGCCATAAATCCATCATAAGAGATTCTTACTATTTTAAAGGATATCTTCCTATTAAAGAGCTGCTCTACTTTCTCATGTAAAAAGAAGGATAAGGCATCATATGGCGATGTTCCTAATTCGCAGTTCATATAAGTAGCTGCTGCACATACAAAAATAACCAAAGCTGGAATCATAATTCCCACTCTTGCTCCAAAACCAAGTTCCATCGGAACCTTAAGTACGCTTCTTACTATCCAAGTGGTAAAGTCAGCCATATATCCTACCAGTACCATATTCCCTATTGTACCAAGGCCCAATAGCTGTGGCTTCGTTATTAACACGATTATAAGAAGAACTATATTGTAGATAAGCTGATATGTTCCAAAGTCCATTCCTATTTTGCCTGAAACCGCATAATTTAATGCGGAGTATGGATCTGGTCCGAAGCTTGTCATATTTAACAATGCTACTCCCATTCCCATGATACATACACTCACAAGCATTAGGAGCGATTTCTTGATTGTTGTATTTTTTATATTTTGTATTACTTCTGCCTTTGTTTCTGCTTTCATTCTAGTTTAATCTCATTTCCTGTTTTTTCTACAATTATACACGTTGTTTTCTATTTGGCAAATATTTTTCAATATAGGGGTATATATTTTTCAATCAAATTCCCACTATGATAGCAAAGAGGCTCTGGTCCTGGAAAATGCAAATACATTCTGATTCCAAAAACAAGTATGGTTGTAATCATTACAACCATAAAATAAACCACTATTCCTTTTGCTTTTTTATTACCCACATAACGCATCAGCAAATAATAGCTTCCACCCATTAGCCAAAAGAAAGACATTGGGTTATACCAAAGGGCCTGCTGCCACTTTCCCGTAAAAATGCAAAAGAGGGCTCTGGTCATCCCACAGCCCGGACAGGGCAGTCCCGCTATTAGCATAGAAGGACATACCGCTCCCCAAAAATAATCTATAACTACCCACATAATACCAATCACCATTATTATAGGTAGAAACTTTTTTATATCATCAATAATTCTTTTGCTTATCTTCTTCATACTTTGTAACTTAAGCCGTTGCTTCTTCAAACTGAGAATTATAAAGCTGCGCGTAGAATCCGTCTTTTTCTAGAAGTTCTTCGTGTCTTCCCTGTTCCACAATATCGCCATCCTTCATAACCAAGATTACGTCAGCCTCTTTAATCGTAGAAAGACGATGCGCGATAACAAAGCTGGTTCTTCCCTTCATCAGGTTGTGCATTGCTCTTTGAATTCTTGCTTCTGTTCTTGTATCTACCGAACTTGTCGCTTCATCCAAAATCATAATTGGATTATCTGCAAGAATCGCTCTAGCTATGGTAAGTAGCTGTTTCTGGCCTTGTGATACATTACTAGCATCTTCATTGAGTTCCATCTGATAGCTGTTTGGTAAGGTCTGAATGAACCTGTGAGCATGAGCCGCTTTTGCTGCTGCTATAACTTCTTCGTCTGTGGCATCTAATTTTCCATAACGAATATTTTCCATAATAGTTCCTTTAAATAGCCATGTATCTTGTAGTACCATACCAAAGCCTTCACGTAAATGGCTTCTGTTAAAATCACGTACATCATGGCCATCTACCTTAATGGAACCGCTATTTACATCATAGAATCTCATAAGAAGTTTTACCATAGTTGTTTTTCCTGCACCTGTAGGTCCAACAATAGCTACCATCTGTCCTGGCTCTACTTCACAGCTAAAGTCATTGATAATGGTTTTATCTTCTTTATATCCAAAATGAACATTTTCAAAAGAAACTCTTCCTTCTATTTTATCAAGTGATACCGCATTCTCAATATTTACTACTTCCTCTTCTTCATTTAAGAATTCAAATACTCTTTCTGCTGCCGCTGTTGCTGACTGGAACATATTGGACACCTGCGCAATTTGAGCCATTGGCTGTGTAAAGCTTCTTACATATTGAATAAAGGCCTGAATATCTCCAATTTTAATAACTTCGTTAATTGCTAGTGCACTACCAACTACTGCTACAACCGCATATCCTAAATTTCCCACAAACATCATAACAGGTTGCATCATACCAGAAATAAATTGTGACTTCCATGCTGATTCATATAGAACACTATTTGTCTCATCAAACTCCTTTAACGCTGCTTCTTCACGGTTAAAAGCCTTAACGATATTCTGCCCACTGTAAACCTCTTCAATTTGTCCGTTAATTTTTCCTAAATATTTTTGCTGCTCCACAAAATATTTTTGAGAGTGCTTTATAACAAAGCCAAGTAAGATTCCTGCAACTGGAATAATTACAAGAGCAATTAGTGTCATAATGGGGCTAATGGATAACATCATAATTAGTACACCCACAATGGTTGTTACAGATGTTATTAGTGTTGTTATACTTTGATTTAAGCTCTGTCCCAAGGTATCAACGTCATTGGTAATTCGTGATAAAACTTCACCAACTGTCTTAGACTCAAAATATGCCATTGGCATTCTATTTATTTTTTCCGAAATTTCCTTACGCATACGGAAGGAAACCTTTTGAGAAATACCAGTCATTAGCCAGCCTTGAATAAAGGAAAAAATTGCACTTATTCCATATAATACGAGTAAAATGATTAGTATCATTCCTATCTTTTCAAAATCAATGCCGCCTTTGCCTGAAATTTTAGCCATGATACCTTCAAACAATGCCGTCGTTGCTTTCGCTAATATCTTAGGACCAACGATATTAAAAATCGTACTTCCAATTGCAAAAATCATAACTGCAACTAAGGCAACCTTAAACTTACCCATATAAGCTAATAATTTCTTAACTGTACCTTTAAAGTCTTTTGCTTTTTCTGCCGGCATCATACCTGGGCCATGCCCTGGGCCACGTCCGCCTCTTGGTCTTTTTTCATTTTCAGCCATTAGTTTACGCCTCCCTTCAACTCATTTTCAGATAACTGGGATTTGGCAATTTCTTGATAGGTCTCACAAGATTCCATAAGCTGATTATGGTTTCCGACTCCTACCACTTTTCCATCTTCCAATACTACGATTTGATCTGCATGTAAAATGGTGCTAATTCTCTGTGCCACAATAATAACCGTAGCATCCTTTACTTTTTCATTTAATGCTTTACGTAGAACTACGTCTGTTTTATAGTCTAATGCTGAGAAGCTATCATCAAACAAGAATATCTTTGGTGACTTTGCAATGGCTCTTGCAATGGAGAGACGTTGTTTCTGTCCACCAGATACATTGGTACCGCCTTGAGCAATCTCACTTTTAAAGCCTTCTGGCTTACTGCTGATAAATTCTGTTGCCTGAGCAATTTCTGCTGCTTCCTGCATCTTTTCATCTGAAATTTGATCACCGCCAAATTTCAAGTTAGATTCAATATCTCCTGAGAAAAGTACCCCTTTTTGTGGAACATAGCCCAGTAGACTTCTTAGCTTGCTCTGTGAAATATCACGCACATCTACCCCATCTATGGTTACCTTACCATCTGTAACATCATAGAATCTTGGTACTAAATTTAGCACTGAGGATTTTCCACTACCCGTACTACCAATGATCGCTGTTGTTTCACCAGGCTTTGCTGTAAAACTCATGTTCATTAGCGCGTCTTCCTCTGCTCCTGGATATCTAAAGCTTACATTTTCAAATGCTACAACGCCCTTTACATCCTGCAATTTGTCATCTAAAACAGCTTCTTTATCATTAATAGAAGATTCTGTACCAATAACCTCTTCAATACGATTCGCTGCTACTCCTGCTCTTGGAAGCATAACTGATATCATTGTTAGCATTAAGAAGGACATAACAATCTGCATGGTGTAAGTAATAAATGCTAACATATCACCTACCATTAAATTGCCCATATCAACGCCTTTTGCGCCAAACCAAACAATCATAAGAGTAATACAGTTCATGATTAGCATCATTAATGGCATCATAAGACTCATTGCACGACTGGTAAACAATTGGGTGCTCATCAAATCTTTATTGGCCTTTTCAAATCTTTTTTCTTCATATGTTTCACGGCTAAATGCTCTAATTACAGATACGCCTGTAAGTATTTCTCTAGATACTAGATTCAATCTGTCTACTAAGCTCTGCATTTTCTTAAATTTCGGCATAGCCACAACCATTAATGTTCCAACCAAAACCAAAATAAGCGCAACTGCAACAAAGATTATCCAGCTCATACCCGTTCTAGTGGAAGCAACCTTGATAACACCACCTATACCAATAATAGGAGCATAAACTACCATTCTAAGTAACATAACAACAACCATCTGTACCTGCTGAATATCATTGGTACTTCTAGTGATTAAGGATGCGGTTGAAAATTGCTCCATCTCCGCATTTGAAAAAGATACTACCTTTTTAAATACCTTATCACGTAAATTTAGTCCTAGCTTAGCTGCTATTTTTGCTGCTAAAAACCCTACACAGATAGCTGTTATCATCATAATTACAGAATAAAGTAGCATCTTTCCGCCAGTAATGAGCAGGTAATTGGTTTGAACCTTTCCTATATCAATTCCCATTTTAGTATACTCGCTCTTTATAAAAAGAACCGCCTTCTGAGAAATGATGGTATCACTCATGTCTCCAAATTGCTCTAAGGCTTTCTCCCTAAGTGCAATTAATTGCTGCTTATCAAGCATTCCTACATCCACCATCCCCTTTAAGGTTGGTAAATCCACTGTAGCACCTGCACCCTCTGGCATCATGCCTGCAAGCTCCTCTGGATTTTGGAAAACGGAAACTAAAACCATCGGAACTCCCAAGGCTTCATTTAACGCTTCAATGGTTTCCTTGTTCTTTGTGTCTAACACATAATTTCCTTCTGCATCTACTACGTAGGATGCATCTAAGAGCTCTATTTCCTCATCTGTCATAAACAGACGTAAGTAGTCATAGGTTTCTGCTCTTACCTGATCTGGTACCACATTTTCAATACCGCTTTGTCCAATTCCTATATCTACAATATTGGCTGTGTACTGTGGCAAGGCCAAGTCACAATATGCCTGTATTACTAACAAAGCAATAATGGCAATAACCGATATCTTCGATTCGCTTAAATATTTAAATATTTTTAGCATACTTCTCTCCTTTATTATTTATTCTTTAGATAATTTTCTACTTCCTCTTGCATAGCCTCTTGCATTAAAATGCAAATATCTGTAAATTTTTGGATATTCTCTTCACCAACTCTATCAATTACACCCAGTGTCAGTGCATCAAATATGCTAGCTACCTCATCCTCTTTTTCCATCCCCGCCTTGGTCAAATATACATATGTATTTCTTCTGTCCTTAGGGTCGGCGCTTCTTTCAATCCATCCCTTTTCTTCCAGGGTCCGAAGATTTCTTGATACTGCTGGAAGTGACGTGTTTTGACACTTTGCTAGTTCCGATACCGTAACGCCTATTTCCTCATGAGCCTGCTGGGTTTGACGATGAATCATTTCCAAGGTATGAAATTCTCCTTGGGAAATATTATCAAACAAGCTAGATATATTTATTCGTTGGAATCTTTGCATAGTACTAGTCACCAGTCTACGCAGCTCATCTTTTTCCACTTGGCACCTCCTAAATTAATTAACATTGTTATCTATTGTCACTGTTAACTATTATAGTAAGATTTATGCAGAAATCAATAAAAAAAATATAAAAAAAGAAGAAAGTATTTCTTATCTTTAAGAAACGCTTTCTTCCTTCATTTATATTAAATCCCCATTTATAACATTTTAGATATTTAGCTATTAAGCTGTTTTCATTACTCTGCTAAGCTGTAGCGCTTTCCATACAGCTATGGAAATACCAAAATCCACCATACTATGCACGACAGTTCCTACTCCAACTAACATAATAACCGTGGTAAAGAAGCCCCCTTCATAAT
>JAVBUZ010000074.1:0-3031 GCA_031554725.1 Lachnospiraceae bacterium
GTTATCCGTAGACTTCCCATTTGCTATTATGGGATATACAGATGAGCTATCAAACTTATTTAATAAGGACAGAGCGGGATTTATTTCTGTACAAGAAAGATATAAACAAGAAAAAGAAATGGCACAATAAATAATATAAAAAAGAAGTCCTTAGGCTAGTGATATGCCCGAGGACTTTTTTAGTTTTAAAGATTTTCCTAATAGAGAAGATAGCGTGCTACGGTGCGCAGCAAAAGCCTTTCATCAAGGGGCTTACTTAGATGATCATTCATACCCCAGCTAATAGATTTTATTTCATCCTCTTTAAATGCGTGAGCTGTCATTGCTACAATCGGTGTTTTATAACCTAGGCTACGAATGGTTTTTGCTGCGCTATATCCATCTAATTCAGGCATTTGAATATCCATAAGGATGAGGTCATATTTCGTAGGATTTGCCTGAAATAGCTCTAAACATTTTAATCCATTTTCGGCCTCATCAATATTTACTTTTGTATATTCCAAAATATACTTTGTAATTTCTCTATTTATTTCCACATCTTCAACTAAAAGAATGTGTTTGTCGTGTAAATCAATACCTTCCAAAGAGGAATCGTCTAAAATGGAAGTGATTGAAAGCAGTGACTTTTGATTTGCATTCTTTTCAAGATCCAATGTAGCAGTTAGGGTAAAAATACTTCCCTTGTCAGGAACACTTTCAACGACAATGGTTCCTCCCATGAGCTGAGCGATTTCCTTAGATATGACAAGACCTAAACCAGTACCACCATATTTACGTACAACACGATTGTCCCCTTGCTCAAAAGGTCTAAAAAGCCGAGCTATTTGTTCCGCAGTCATACCAACACCTTTATCTGTAACATCAATCTTTATTGAGGCTGTATCACTAGTTATATTTGTAAGAGAGATAGCAAGATTAATCGGGGTATTTTCATCGCTGAACTTTATAGCATTGAACAGCAAATTGATAACGGCTTGTGTTAAGCGGAAGGAATCACCCAAGAAGGAATTGGGAACATCATCGCATACATGAAAATTTAAGGTCTGACCTTTTTCATTGGCACGTACAGATACAATATTATATATATTTTCCAACATTTCAGCTAGGGTAAAAGGTTCACTAGTTAATTCTAATTTTGCAGCCTCGATTTTGGACATATCAAGTATGTTATTGATAACATCAAGTAATATATCAGAAGCATTCTTTACCTTTTGAAGGTGAGACCTAGTAGATGAGGCAATATCTTCTTTGAGTGCAATGTTTGTCATACCAATAATGGCATTTAATGGGGTACGAATTTCATGACTCATATTTGAAAGAAATACGCTTTTGGCATTACTTGCATTTTCAGCAGCAATCGTGGCTTGCACTAAATTTTCAGCAATTCGTTGCTTTTTGAAAAATAGAGAGTATGTACTTCCAGCCATCATGGCAAGTTGTATTTCGCTATCGGTCAAATCTTTGTTTTGATTAGATTTCATAATTTCCAATAGCCCAACAAATTCCCCATCAATGAAAAAGGGGACAACAAGAATAGATTTTAAATAAGGATCGGTATTTAGGTGATCGTGCTGAGCATAATCAGAAATAATGCAATAAGGGGCTCTTTCAACTATTATTTTTTGATATGCTTCACGAGTCTCGGAAAACTTTAAAACGACATCTCCACGAGGATGGGATGTGATATGAGGATTAAACCATTCATAGTTATTTCCGAGTGTATCATGCTCACTATCATATAAGCTTAAAACCGCACGGTAACAGTCAAAATATTCGCCAATAGCGCGTAAAGACTTATCAATCGCACTTTTCTCATCATCAGCTTGAATAAAATCTTTAATAATATCTACCATTATTTTCTGCTGAGTTAATTGCTCCTTTATGGAACTTTCAGCTTGCTTTAAAGAGGTAATATCGTAAGAAGTTCTAAGGCATACCGTTTTTCCATTTGTCCATGGAATATATTTTGCGTAGCAACTAAGCTCTTTTTGAATAAATTTTTGATATACTTCCCAGGTTACAAATTGAGTAGGGTCTTTATCAAGAATTTCTCTAGCATGTAGATTTAGCTCAATATTTGATTGTTTTAATACTTCCCAATATTTTTTGCCTTGATAATCCTCCGTGACCTGAAAAGCTTTTAACATAACGTCATTAATGAAAATAACCTCATCGGTTTCAACATCATAGACATAAATCATTTGTTCCATTTGATTTAAGAGGGTCTGTGACATTTCGCTAGCGAGAGTCAAGGATTTTGTTTGTTCGGTTATATCTACACATAAGCCTATCATTTTCTCGGGATTGCCATTTCGGTCATAAGCAAGCTGAGCAGAATTCTTTATATAGGTTTCTGTTCCATCGGGAAAAATTAGATGTGCATCAGTAACAACCTTTTCCGTGGTGGGTTCAAAGTTTCTAAGAAAATTATGAAAGTCCTTATACTTTATAGGATCTAATATGGGAGCAATAAAATCAGACCATTCCGTAGTTGTAAAGGGATTGGTGTGCCCGATACGAAACATCTTGGAGAAGTCTTCTTCAAAATGAATTTGATAGTTCCCATCCTTGTTAAGAGGAATTTCCCAATAGGCTGCATTAGAGCTTTGCAAAGCAATACTTAAGCTTTCCTGAGCACTGCGAAGCTGAGAGAGTAGTGATTCACGTTCGGTAACATCAGTAGTTAGACCAATCCGCTTAATAAGTTTCCCATTTTTATCGTATACGGGTTTTGAAAAACAGTGTATGTATTTTTGGGTAGAGGCAATATATAAAATGTATTCAATAGTATTGTGCAAATCCTTTAAAGGGATAGCTTTTTCATAATCATCATCAGTAAAGCGGGTGCTTAAAAAGGTATTCCATTCATTGAGAGTAACGCTATTTTCTTTTATGGAATAGTCTAGAATTTCTTTAAGTCTATCATTAACAGTAATCATTTGTGTTTCTATATCAATTTCCCAAATGCCTGCTTTAGAAGATTCAAGTGCAAAAAGATAGCGCTCAGACAAGGTATTTGAGTTGTTTATCT
>JAVBUZ010000243.1:0-7156 GCA_031554725.1 Lachnospiraceae bacterium
TTCTCTGTCTGTGCTCCATCCAGTAGATTGAAATACAGTGGACGAACAAGTCTTGCCTGCCTGTTTGTATCCAGAGTATATTTTTCTTTTCTCATTAATTCCTGATATGCTTTTCTACATCCTTCCGCAAATTCATGATAAGAATTTGCTTCTGTTTTCTTCCCTAAGGCATTGGAGATTTCAGTCATTAACTCCATGATATAACAGGTATATGCGGTTGCTTCCTCTGGATGTGGACTTGCAAAATCCGAAAAACCTGTCAAATGTACATCTGCTGGTTCCGCCCATTCCCCATATGCCTGCCCATAGTTGGAAATATAACGGTTATACTCTTTCGAAAGTCCAGTTGGCTTTGCTGTTGGATAAATTTTTCTACACCGCTTTTGCATAAATTCAGCGTATTTTGCCATTCCCTCATAAAAGTCTGAAATAAAGCGGATATCATCATACTGCTTCCAAAGCATATATGGCATAATGACACCTGCATCGGCCCATCCAATAGAACCATCCATAAATTTCATGTAGAAATCCACACCACCCTCTGGAACAATCTGGGGAAGTTTTCCGTCTTTCTTCTGCCAGTCATACAAATCCACAATATATTTTCTGGCAAATGTAGAATAATTAAATAAATAGTTTGCCGTTCTACAGAAAATTTGCGCATCTCCTGACCATCCATGACGTTCTCTTGTTGGACAATCTGTAGGAATGTCAGCAGAATTGCTTTTGGCAGACCATATGGTACTTTCTACCAATGCGTTAAGCAATGGGTTAGAGCTTTCAAAGAAGCCTGTCTGTTCCATGGCAGAGTAAACTGCGATTCCTGTAAAGTCTTCCGCTTTCAGATCGACTTTAGAGTCTAGCAATATATATTGAAATCCAAAAATTGCAAATTTTGTCTTGTAGTGATTTTCCCCCTCTTTACAGGTATAATGCACTTCCTGTAATGGAGAAGTCAACTTTTTATTACTACACTGAATATTCTTCTGGGTAAATTCGCCTTCTGCATCAATTAACTCGCCAAACCGCAAATAAATTTCATCCCCTGCATGTGCATTGACATTAAACTCCACATATCCAGCGAAGTTCTGTCCAAAATCTAAGACAGTATTTCCTATTGGGGTCAAGAACTTCTTGGGCTTAAATCGCTCCATCTCTTTTAATGGAACATTGTTTGATGCGGTAGGAACTACAGCATTTTCCACCTTAGCAATCTTAGCTTTATTTTCATAGGAGGGACTACGTCTTGCATCTACAACTTCTCCATCTTTATTATCTGCAAAGCGAATCTCACCATCGTTTGACCAATCCCAAGTTTCATCAGAACAAATTGTGGTGTGATTGCCATCCAAATCCTCTATTTCTAACTGTGCTAGCACCTTCGTCTCTATACCATATTGATTCTTCAATGCCCACGCACCAACAGATCCTCGATACCAACCATCAGCCAGTTGAACCGTGATTTCATTCTCACCTTCTTTTATCTGTTTGGTGACATCAATGGTCTGATATTGGATTCTACGTTTGTAATCCGTAATACCAGGTGCCAATACAAAATCCCCAGCCTTCTCACCATTAATGCATGCTTCATAAACTCCACAAGCAGTAATGTATAGTCTGGCTTTTCTGATATTAGGCTTGTTAACGGTAAAACGCTTTCTGAAACAGTCCACGGGATACCGCCGTTTTTTATCTATGTTATAATTACCAGTAATCCACTTTGCCTTCCAGTCTTCTTTCTTAGCCAAGCCCAGCTCAAAGGTTGCACTATCACTCCATAGACCTACTTCGCCATTTTCATCCCACAATCTCACTTTCCAGTGTACTGCACTGCGGCTCTCTAATTTTACTCCTTCATAGCTGATTTTTGTCATGCTACTGTTTTCTACTTTTCCTGAATTCCAAAGCAACTTACCATAATCCGAAACCGCTTCTATCTCATATGCTGTCTGGGTACATCCTCCTTCGCAGTTCCAGAAAAATCTTGGTTTCATAATATCAATGCCTATTGGATTTATTAAGTATTCCGTTTGTAGATTAATTGCCCGCATATATCTCTCCTTCTTTCCTCTTATAAATTTTATGGCCATCATACTACCAATCAGCCATTTTAATATCCACAAGCTACTTTATGATGCCCATCATCCTTCCAATTCCACGGAAGTAATGACCATTTGCCATATCAAGCATTCCTGGTAACAGACCGCCTTTTATTCCCCCACTTATCATCATAGAACGCAGGGGGCTTCCAGCACTAGAGGACATCATCATTCGAAATTCGGCTTCATTCTCCTCTGTAATTTTACCCATCCCTTTTCTTATAACACCTTCCGTGGCTTTATACATGATTTTCATAATCCAAGATTCTTTGCGCATTTCTTCTACAGAATTGTCCATAGTAAATGTGCCCTTGTGTTGAATTTCCTCCACACAAGAATGTCCAAGCATTTTTTCCCATTGTTCTTTTGTTGGAACACCTCTTAAATTTTCATACCAGCTATCATTCTGCCAAACTTGTGGCTCTAACTGCTCGCCCTTCACAAATAGTACCTGACTCAAATTAATGTCCCTACTGCTGCTTCCAATTTGAATTACATAATTCCCTTCTGGTACCAGCCAATTATTATGATAGATGGAAAAACTACGCTCATCCAAGGTAAAAGATACTTCCTTGCTTTCTCCCGGCTGTAATTCCACTTTCGTAAACCCTTTTAACTCCTTTTCTGGACGATGTATCACAGGATTTTTCTCCGAAATATACAGTTGTACAACTTCCTTACCTGCTGTTTCTCCAGTATTGGTAATTTTACAGGTTACCTTCACACAACTATCATTCTGCATAATCTGCATATCTGAATAAGTAAAGGTCGTATAAGAAAGGCCATAGCCAAAAGGAAAACGTACTTCCTTTGCTGCCTTATCATAATAGCGGTATCCGACATAAATTCCTTCACGGTACTGTGCAGTCTTCTGCCCACTGTAATAAGTAGCTGAAATACAATCGCTGTAATGCATGGGCCATGTTTCTGCCAGTTTTCCACTAGGATTAATCTTTCCATATAAAATATTTGCTATTGCTTCTGCTCCTGCCTGCCCAGATAATCCTGCATACAAAATACCTTTTACCTGATCTGCCCAGGGACACTCCACCGCAGAACCACACATCAAAACAACAATAGTATTTGGATTTGCTCTAGCTGTTGCCTCAATCATCTGTAAATGACCTTCTGGCATAAGCATATTTTCTCTGTCAAAGCCTTCTGATTCACACATTTCTGGCAATCCAGCAAATACAATGGCAATATCTGCACTCCTTGCAATCTTTGTTACCTCTTCTAAGGCTTCCTTATTGGTCGCTCCACGCTCATCACATCCTAAAGCAAAGGAAATATGTGGAATGGCATCTATTGGTTGCACAACTTTTGTCGGGTTGATATGACTACTTCCAGTTCCCTGATAACGGATTTTTTCTGCCATTTTTCCGATGAGCGCCACTTTTTTGCCTTCAGGTATCGGTAGAATTTTTTCGTTTTTTAATAAGACCATACCTTCTTCCGCTGCATATCTCGCCACTTTATGATGAGAATCCATATCAAACTCTTTTTTCTCTGTTCTACGATTTGCTGCACATTTTAAAATTAGTTCAAGCATGCGGTCTACATTTTCGTCAATAATAGCTTCTGATAATTTCCCCTCTTTTACTGCCTGAATCACTTCCCGTTCCATATACTCACTTCCGCCTGGCATATTCAGGTCACAACTAGCCTCAAATCCTTTGATGCGATCGCTCATGGCACCCCAGTCAGTGACTACGATTCCGTCAAATCCCCATTCTTTTCTTAGAATATTGTCTAGCAACATTTTATTGTCACTGCAATGTTCTCCATTAATTTTATTATAGGCACACATAACCGTGGAAGGATGCCCCTCTTTTACGGCTATCTCAAATGCCGTAAGATAGATTTCTCGCAAGGTACGCTCATCCATCACACTGTCTGAATTAAAACGTTTGTACTCTTGTGAATTACATGCAAAATGTTTTAAGGATGTCCCCACGCCATTACTTTCACCACCTGCAATAAACGATGCTGCCATCTTTCCTGCAAGGTAAGGATCTTCACTCAAGTATTCAAAGTTACGTCCACACAGCGGATTTCTTTTGATGTTTGCTCCTGGACCTAATACCACATCCACATCATAGGCAAGTGCCTCCTGTGTGATTGTTTCCCCAATGAGGCGCATAAGCTCCACATTCCAGCTTGCCGCAGTAGTCACTGCCGTCGGAAAACAAGTGGCAGGCTTTGACTCATTTACTCCAAGCATATCTGCTGTGGCTTCCTGCTTTCGCAATCCATGAGGGCCATCACACATCATAAGGGATGGTATGTTATATTTCTCCATATCCTTGGTATGCCAAAAATCTTTTCCGCTACATAATGCTACTTTGTCTTCCAATGTCATTTTACAAATGATATTCTGATGCTTCATATTCAACAGTCCTTTCACTTATTTTGCAGTGGAATTTTTCTTTGCTTCATTACGTTCTGCAATAACTGCCTGTTTTTCCTCTAATCCCTTTTCTACATTGATAAAAGTTAAAAATACAATGATAATAATAGATGTTACAATTTCTAATCCTAAAAAGGAAAATGTAATTGCATTTTGTACCGCAGCTGTTTGTTCATATGCAACTGTCATTCCAGCAACTAAATCAGGTGCCTGATAACCAGCATTTGCTAGCAGCCAGTTAAAAATTCCTGTGCAGACTCCAACTATTGTCACTGTGATAATACTGTAAATAGACATTGCCGCTCCATCTACACGGAAGCCATGCTTCCATTCTAAGTGATCATAAGTGTCTGCCATCAGAGCCATAAAGACATATGCACTTGGTAAGCCACCCATATTTTTAATAAACTGTCCCACCAGTACTACCACTATATTGGTTGGATTTATCAAGCATATTGCTGAGCCAATGGCGTAAATCACAAAACCCATTAAGGTAACATTCCTTTTTCCAAACTTTTTAGCAAGTGGCCATACCAAAAAAATACCAATTCCCATTGGGATTCCACCAATAACAGAAATCATCGTCTGTGTTATACCATCTGAATAGCTACCAAGTACATAATTGCAATAATACACCAACGAAATATTTTTAAAGCAGGCGCCAACCGTATAAATCAAGAAGTAAAGAAGCAGAAACATCATGTATTTGTCGGTAAACACTGCTTTCATCTGCTTGTTATCTGGAAGAGGTTCTTGGTCTATGAATTCTGCACTTTCTTCTGTCACACGTTCCTTGGTAAAATAGTATTCCATTAGCGTTAATGGAAGTGTTAAAATTGATAAAATCACTGCCATCATAAGCCACGCAGATTTATCTACGCCAATAGCTGGAAGTACTACCATCGGAAACACCAGTGCCACAAGAATGCCAGTAATCATAATCGTTGCCACGTTGTTGAATACCGCAAGTACGCCTCGCTGCTCGGTCTTTCTTGTAGAAAGTGGAACCATCAGATTATGGGACATATTATAAATAGTATAAGCAAAGGAATAGAACAGATTATAAGAAATCATGACCCAAATCACTTCCACTGTTTCATTTCCTTGTGGAACAGTAAACAATAGAATTCCTGTGATTGGTAGCAAAATCGCTGACAGTAAAAGGTATGGTCGTGCTTTTCCCTGCTTTGTCCTTGTGTGGTCAATAATATATCCCATAATTACATTTGTAATTGCATCTATAATTTTGGATATAATAGGAAAAACCATTAAAAAGAATCCGCCCCAGATGCTGGTCAGTTTTAATACATCTGTATAGAATACATTCAGATAGGAAGCTAATACCGCATTAAGTAACAATGCCCCCGCTGGTCCCATTAAATACCCAATCCATTTTTCTTTGTTTTTCACATCCGTCGATTTCGTTTTGCTATCAAATAACTTTGAATTTAAAAATTTTGCATTTATTTCTTTCATAATATGTCTCCTTCCACCCACAAAAAATACCCGTAGATTTTCATGTTCTACGGGTATTATATATTTTCTCAAGATATTATTCTTGTAATTATGTATACTATTTTGTAAAATAGTATGTAAATATATAAATATGGTGGAGCGTAGTAAAAGGTTGAATAAAAATGCATGTTCAACTATTGATTTGAGTGCGCGTCGCAACGCGCAGATGGGTATAAATATGAGAGAAGTTGATTATGACTATATTGCAAATAACATATCATCGTTAACGAGAATTTCTGTTCGCGTGTATCAGAATAATGAATTGTTTATCTACTGCGATCCAACACATTTTCCTAAAGATCCTGCCACTCTTTATATTGATACGCTTTTAGATATCAAACAAGATATTGGCTATTTTATCACCCCATTTGAACAGTTTTATGGTGTAATTCGCCATAAGGATTATGTAATGATTCTTGGTCCTACCTTTCAAATGGCTCCCTCAAGAGAAAAAATTCGAGAATTTATGTTTTTGCTGGATATCAAAAAGAATTATTTGGAATTGTATCAGAATATGCTTAACAATATTACGCCAATGCCGTTAGAGCTTTTTTTGCATGAGCTCTGCCTAATCTATTACTTTATCAGCGATAAAAAGCTTGATTTTTCTGATGTAATGATATACGACTCAAATGCTTCCATTTCTGCACAGAATAAACCTGTAATAAAAGATACTCCTAGTTCCCTTCACAAACATCCAGATAAAAATTATGAGGAATTTACTGCTGCGGAACACACCACTTTTGACTTTGAACAACAGCTTCTTACATTTGTCAGCAATGGTGATGTGGATGGCTTATTACAACTCTTTAAAAATCACTCTTCTGGCAGAGCTGGAAAAGTTGCTCCTACTTATTTAAGACAGCTGAAAAATATTTTTATTTCCACTGCCACACTAATATCTCGTGCTGCTATCCAAGGTGGGGTGCCTGCTGAAGAAGCACTTTCCTTAAGTGACCGCTATATCCAGCACTGTGAGAGCTACGAAAATCACGAGCAAATAATGAACCTACAGTACAATATGGTGGTTGACTATACCTCCTTAGTGGCAGAAATACGCAGTGGGGCAAAATATGATAAATTCATGCGTTCTGTTACAAGTTATATAAGAGAACACTTATTAGACGAACTC
>JAVBUZ010000050.1:0-5376 GCA_031554725.1 Lachnospiraceae bacterium
GCAAATCTATCAGCTTATATGTATTTCCCTTTGACATTCCAAGATGCACCTTGGGCTGTGAGGCTGCATAGGAGGAGGCAACCAGAGCATCATCTAGATTCCCATTTTCCAAGGCAACTATACAGGTCATAATTTTAGTTGTACTAGCCATGGGAAGAATGTTATCACCATTTTTCGAGTACAAAACACGACCACTGTCTGCATCCATAAGCACTGCGGCTTTTGCATGTAGGTCGTACTCTCCTATTATCTCCAGTTCTGTTTTACTCTTTATCTGCTTTATTAAATGAACAGCCTCTAAGACTTCACCATTATCAACTTCTTGCACCTTCAAGATTTTAGAGAACAAGAATGCAAAAACAAAAATAACGCATATGGTGATTATGTTTCTTTTATATGTATCCCAATACTTTAAAATTTTCATGAAACAGAATTTCCGCCTATCTATTTATTTCATTTTATGAGTCTAAAATTAGAAAAAGCACAAAACCGCAAAAGGTTTTATGCTTTCAATTTTCTATATTTCTAATTGTAGGTTGGCTTCTTGTTCTGCCTGCATCTTAAATTCTTCTAGCTGTACAGGATTAAGCTCTGGCAACTCTTCTAGAGATTTTACACCAAAGCATCGCAAAAACTGCTCCGTTGTACCAAATAATAAGGGACGACCTGGTGCATCTAGTCTTCCTAGCTCTGTCACCAAATCATATTCCATTAATTTATGTAATGCATGATCACAGCTAACGCCTCTAACTCTTTCTATTTCAGCTCTCGTTACTGGTTGTTTATATGCAATAATCGAAAGTGTTTCTAAAATAGTATCTGTTAGCACCATTTTCCTAGGGCTTTTTGCAATTTTTATCAGATACTCATACATTTGTGGTTTCGTGCAAAGCTGAACACTATCCTCAAGTTCAATTAGATAGATTCCACTTTCCTCATTTTCGTACTTTTCTTTCATTTCATCAATGATTTCTTTCACGGTACTTACATCTTCTTCTATTACATCTGCTAGCTTGTCTATCTCAACAGAATCTCCCATTGTAAAAAGAATAGATTCTATGATTGCCTGCGCACTTTGCTTATCCATATCTATGTATCTCCCTTTATGCCGCTTCATTGGATGAAATCAATATATCATCAAAAATATTATCTTGAATAATATTAATCCTACCAACCTTCATAAGCTCTAATATTACCAAAAAGGTAACTATCACTTCCATTTTACTGTTTTGTTTTTCCATCAGCTTGCGGAAGCTAAATTCCTTATTGTTTTTTATAAATTCTTCCACATACAAAGTTTTTGCATCCAAATCCACTTCATCTTTTTCGATATTACCATATTGGCTTCTAATCGGGTCAATTTTATCACTTTGTTTTTTTACAATGGATTTAAAAATCTCATGTAATTTTGTGAGCGTTGTATCTCCTACCAATACTTCGTAATCTATAGGCTGACGATACCCTTCAACCTCTTCTGGTAAGTTTTGCTCACGAAACATTAGCTTCTCTGCCCCTACTTGGCAATCACGAAGCTCGTATGACATATATTTATATAATTTGTATTCCAGTAATTTTTGTACTAATTCTGCTCTTGGGTCCTCTTCTTCGCCTTCTTCATCTACTTCTTTTGGCAAAAGCATACGACACTTAATATCCACAAGAGTCGCTGCCATTAAAAGAAACTCACTCATGATATTCATGTCTTGTGTTTCCATATTTCTGATATATGCTAAATACTGCTCTGTAATCATTACGATTGGTATATCATAAATATCTACCTTATTCTTTTCTATAAGGTGAAGGAGCAGGTCTAAGGGTCCTTCAAAAGCCTCAAGTTTTACTGTAATTGCCATTTATACATTCCTCTTTTTGTTCTTACTAAGAAAACATTGTACCTATTTTTTCTGCAAAATTCAAGGTTTTCTTCTATAACTTGTCCATATCCGGTAAAAGGTCTATGATGATTAGCTCTCCAGGATTAAATACACGAATGTTGGGAGAATGGGTTCCCAGTCCTCTGCCTAAAATCAAAATACTATTTTGTTCTTTAAACTCGCCGCCGTCATACTTCGGAAATAGTTTAACTGATGGTGAAATCACCCCGCCTAGAAATGGAAGCTTCATAATTCCGCCGTGAACATGTCCCGATAAAACAAGGTCAGCTCCCCACTTTGCATATTGTGGAAAATATTCAGGATTGTGTGCTAATAGAATCGTATAGTTCTCTTCCTTGGGTTTCCCCAGTAAATCCGTTAAATAGGATTCTTCCATGGGGTTTGTTTTGAACCGCTTATAATACTCTCTGCCAATTTCTGCTCCATAAATAGTAATTCCACTTTGTGACAAGGTAGTTTGTTCATTTACTAACGGTTTAATTCCAATTCTCTCCCACTCTGCCGAAAGCTCATCAGCCAAATCGCCAAATCTATCTTTGTATAAACGAAGCTTTTGTTCATGATTTCCATTGGCATAATAAATAGGATATTTTTCTTTTAATGTTTCTAATAGCGTAACCGTGGATGTAAACTTCGCTTTTTTTACTGCCGTTATCATATCCCCTGCAATCAAAATTCCATCCGGATTACTCTTTTCAATAGCCTCTATTAAAAGAGCATTATCTCTGCCATACTGATTTCCATGTAAATCTGAGAGCATGACAAATCGTTGCTTCTGTTTTAGTTTATCAGAAACAACTTCTTTATGTACTTCTATAAAATGATGGGTATCATACAAAATGACCCAGCACATAATTAGCCCTACCACTATTACTATAAAGCACAACACTTGAAGCATCCCAATAACCATGCCTTTCCATATTCAAGTCAATTAGCCGTGTGAAAAGATAAAATCTTTTCACACGCTTTCCTTTAAGAGTATATCATCATTTTTCCCTTGGCACAATTTACTAAAGTAAAAAATTAAATATAATTCTTAATAAATAGTCTTTGTAAACCGCCTTTTCTACATCCTGCGCAAACAAAATAGAAACACTACCAATTTGATTTCCATTTAGTTTATATACCGCCTGCCCCGCCACATCCCCGGCCTTAATTGGAGCTGTGTTTTTTTCTGAAAAGATAAAGCTTTTTTCCACCTGGCTTAAATCATTATTCGCTAAGTCTATGTACCGAAACTCTCCTTCATACACTACTGGCGCCCACTCATCTACACCACCCTCAATATACCTATCTTCCAAGCTATCTGTATTATCATCAACAAACAAATCACACATATGATATCCATAGCTCAATAGCGTTGCTGCATCTGCAAACCTTCCTTTTGGATCTGTTGCACCCATGATAACAGCAATCATTTGCATATTTTCTTTTTCTGCTGTTGCAGAAATACAATATTTTGCCTTGCTTGTAGAGCCTGTTTTTAAGCCTGTAATCCAATCATATTGTTTTAATAGCTTATTGGTACTTGATAAGGTAAACTGGCTGCTTCCTTTTGCCGTCTCATGAGTAATATCCTCTTGCCAAATCTGTGTATACTTAAATACCTCTGGATGATTTATAATTAACTCTCGTGACATAATAGCTACATCTCTTGCTGTTGTATAATGTCCATCTGAATCCGTAAGACCACAACAATCTTCAAAGTTGGTATCTGTCATTCCCAGTTCCTTTGCTCTTTGATTCATCTGCGCCACAAAAGCGGCTTCCGTCCCTGCAATATGCTCTGCTACTGCAACACTGGCATCATTTGCCGATGCAATCACAATACATTTTAGCATGGTTTCTAAGGATTGTACCTCTCCTTCTTCTAAAAACACCTGAGAACCACCCATAGATTTTGCATGCTCGCTGGTCGTTACTTTATCCGTCAAATTAATACTTCCTCGCTCTAGTTCCTCAAAAACAAGAAGTATTGTCATGATTTTTGTAATACTCGCAGGGCTTCTCTTCTCGCTTGCATTGTTTTCGTAAATCACTTGCCCTGTGGATGCTTCTATTAGAATAGCCGAAGGTGCAGAAATGCTTACATCTGCTTCTACACGTAGCTCATTTGTAAAAAGGAATAGGGTCGCTAGTATAAAGGCTAATATTCTTTTTCCTATTTTCATAAAAAAACGTCATACTCCCATATCTGTTTAATTAAAGATATGGAAATACAACGCCTCTTATACCTATTCTTTTATGAAGTTCTGCCTCATTAGCCTATGGATCTGATTTTTCCTATCCAGGAATTCATCCTTTTCTCCATGCCTAAATGAAGTACCTTGTTAAGTTGAACTATGTAATCTATCAAAACAATTGTTAGAATTAGCATAACAATTTTTTGTCCAGTATTCACATCAACTACATCAATCACACGATTGATTCTGTTATGAACAATTCCTACAATTCCGAGTGCATAAAAGCCCCATGCAATGGTACTTTCCAAACACAGAATTCCTTTATAATTAAATGGCTTATCCTTATAATCCCACCATAACTGCCCTAAGAATTTAATCATCATTAGGCCTACTAAAAATTCAAATATGGTGGCTAAAATCGCTCCTGCAAAATACAGCTTTACATATTGTCCCGCTAACGGACTTAAAATCAAATACCCTAGCACTCCACCAAATCCATATATTGGGCAAAATGGGCTTTTAGCAAACCCACGATTCGTAAGCTTGCGATTGCAAAAGGACATATAAATCGATTCTACTGTCCATCCTAAAATGCTGTAAATAACGAAGGCTGCCACTAAATGATAGACATCAGTTCCTAATAATTCAAAGGTCCACATATGTATCTTCCCTCACATCATAATAAAACATAAGTCCCGGGCATAATATTGCCTAGGACTTTTTGTTCAATTAATTATATTTACGTTTTCTTGCTGCTTCAGATTTTTTCTTGCGTTTTACGCTTGGTTTCTCGTAGTGCTCTCTTTTGCGGATTTCCTGCTGGATACCAGCTTTAGCACAACTTCTTTTGAAACGACGTAATGCGCTATCTAAAGTTTCGTTTTCTTTTACGATAACATTTGACATTGTTACACCCTGACCTCCCTTCAGTCCCTTCAAGTAAACTCGACTGATTGGGTTAATTATGTCATGTCGAACTTTCTGTCCGCATGCACATTTAACATTATAACATAAAATATACCCTAGTCAACCACTTTTTAATATTTTTTTTAAATTATACACAAAAATTAATTTATCTGATTTTCTAATACTGTTTCAGCTTCCTTTATCGCCGCTGGAATGCCTTCTGGATTCTTTCCACCTGCTTGAGCCATATTAGGACGGCCACCACCGCCACCGCCAACAAGCCCTGCAATTCCTTTAATAAGGTTACCTGCGTGAGCACCCTTTTTCATAGCGTCATCTGTCACCATGGTAATTAGGTTTACTTTTCCATCTTGATTAGATAGTAATACAAT
>JAVBUZ010000245.1:0-11982 GCA_031554725.1 Lachnospiraceae bacterium
AGAGGTATATAATCCGGGCAGTTTAGAAGCAATGGTCGCTCATGTAAAGCATATGGTAAATATTGGTGGCATCGAGGTGGTTGGACTTGGAAGTGACTTTGATGGTATCGACACAAATGAAGCGCTGCCAGCAGCAGACCAAATGGATAAATTATATCATGCATTAGGTAAAGAAGGTTTTTCGGGGAATCAAATAGAAAATATTTTTTCTAAAAATGTCTTGAGATTATATAAAGATATTTTAAAGTAGCAAGAGAAAAGAAAAGTTCTTGACAAAACTTTTTTTGGTTCCTATAATAGGGTTAATTTAATAATTGAACCAAAAGCAATGATAGGAACAAGTAAGATAAAGTAATGCATACAGAAAGTAGCCGGTTGATGAGAGGCACATGAGTAACTTTATACGAATACATCTTTGAGCTTCGCACCGAATCGAAAGTAGTAGGCTGCGACGGATCCCGCACACGTTATAGTGCTAGAGTATCGCAATAGCCGTACTCGAAGAGGTAAGCAGCGTGAGCTGTTTATAAACAA
Organism: Lachnospiraceae bacterium; assembly: GCA_031554725.1. GTDB lineage: Bacteria > Bacillota > Clostridia > Lachnospirales > Lachnospiraceae > JAVBUZ01. The sequence continues at coordinate 535 of JAVBUZ010000245.1, forward strand.
TAGGTGGTAACACGAGATGACACTCTCGTCCTTTTGATAAGGACGGGAGTTTTTTTATTGCATTGGAAATTATTGAACTATAAAACTTTAAAGGAAAGGCTGTTAATATGAATCAGGAAGAATTAAAAAAAGAAGTTAGTAGACAGATGGGAATTATTTTAAAAGGGGCGGCAGAGGTGGTCAGCCCTGAAGAGCTAGAAAGCAAGTTGATTCGTTCTATTGAAACGAAGAAACCCCTAACAGTAAAATTGGGTTTGGATCCTAGTGCACCAGATATTCATCTCGGTCATGCAGTGGTTCTTCGTAAGCTAAAGCAAATGCAGGATTTGGGGCACAATATAGTAATTATCATTGGGGACTTTACAGGGAAAATAGGAGATCCAACAGGAAAGTCAAAAGGAAGAAATGCCATGACGAATGCACAGGTGCTTGTCAATGCCTTAACCTATCAAGAGCAGATCTTTAAGGTGCTTGATAAAGAAAAAACGCAGGTGCGCTACAATGGAGAATGGTTAGAGCTAGTGACCTTTGAAGAGGTACTAAAGCTAGCTATGACAACTACAGTAGCAAGAATGATGGAGAGAGATGATTTCAAAAAGCGTTTTACCAACAATGTGCCAATAGGCATTCATGAATTTTTCTACCCTTTAATGCAAGCATACGATTCCATTCAAATTGAGGCAGATATTGAGCTAGGCGGAACGGATCAAACCTTCAATGTGTTAATGGGAAGAACACTTCAAAAGAATATGGGAATGGAGCAGCAAATTGCTATTTTTATGCCAATATTAGAAGGACTTGACGGGGTAGAAAAAATGAGCAAGAGTTTAGGAAACTATATAGGGGTTAGCGAGGATGCTTCTGTTATGTTTAAAAAGGTAATGGAGGTTCCAGATGAATTACTTGTACGTTACTTTGAACTCACAACAGATGAATTACCAGAAAGAATAGAAGAAATAAAAAGGCAGTTAGGTGAAGGAAAAAATCCTAGAGATATTAAGCTAGAATTAGCCGAAATTATTACGAGACTTTACCATGGAATAGAAGAAATGGAAGAAGCTAAAAAGTTCTATCATGAGGCGTTTAGCAAAAAAGGAATTCCAGAAAACATTCCAAGCTTATGTATAGATGCTAAGAGTGAATGCTTGCAGGATATTCTACAAAATATCACTGCTGCAGGACAAATATCCAGCAGCAGTGAAATAAGGCGCCTAGTCAGCCAAGGTGGCGTTCAATTAAATGGAGAAAGAATTACAGACTTAAAAACCCCAATTAAGGATCAGGATGTTCTTAAGCTTGGGAAGAAGACGTTTTTAAAGCTTCAAAAAAAACTTTAATGTTCTCAAAAGAATATGTAGGTGCATACTCGGAAGTGGCTACCTCGCTTGGGGTAGCTTCTCCAGTATATACCACGCATGTTTCAACACCAGCATTTATACCACAAGCGATGTCTGTATATAAGCGATCACCAATAACAATAGTTTCGTCTTTGGTAAAGCCGGAGAGCTTAAGACAAAGCTCAGCAACTTCTTTTGAAGGCTTGCCAAGATACGTGGGATATTTTTTAGTGGCAGAAGCAATCATATCACAGATAGCCCCGCAATCGGGTATAAATCCAAAATCTACAGGACAACATAAATCTGGATTGGTTGCATAGTAGGGAACGTCAAGGGTATATAAGACTTCACAAATGTTTTCAAGTTTCTTATAATTTAGTTCGTTGTCATAAGCCACGACAACGCAAGCAATATCCGGGTCTACCTGATCGGTAATATTTAAACCATTTTTTCTAAGCTCAGCAAGAAAAGATGCGGTTCCAAGGACAAAAACTTTCTTATCTCTAAAATTCTGTTTTAAAAATTCAATGGTCATATAACCAGAGGTTATAAACAAATCACTGGTGGTATCTAGATGAAAATAATCTTTAAATTTCTTGACATAATCCTCACCACTTTTTGTAGAATTATTGGTAATATAATAGGATTTGCCACCTATGCTTTTGATATAAGAAATCAAATCATGACTTCCCTCGTACAGTTCATTGCCGACGGCAATGGTTCCATCTATATCAAATAAAAATAGCTTTTTTTGAGATAACATAACATGCCTCTTCTCTTACAATTAATCTTTTTTCTAATAGTAGTATAGCATTAGATTTTCACAAAAGCCATAAAAAGGTGATGATAGGCCTCGTTATATCTGCTTGTACTCAATTATGTTTGCCAATAAATTAAATATCAGCTCCTGTTCTTTTGCGGATTGGGTGGTTATTAGTGAATAGCACTTATTTGCATAAGATTCTTTGCCATCACCAAGAACGATTTTTTCGAACAGTTCATCTAGAGGATAATTTAGTGCAACACAAACCTTATAAATACTTTCTAGAGTGGCATTCTTTTCACCACGTTCTAATTGTCCAATATATGTTGGATGCAGTCCCGCTTTTTCAGAAGTCGTTTCTTGACTATACCCTAGTGATAGTCGTCTTTGGCGTAAGCGCTCACCTATTATTTTTGCAATTGTATTCATAAATAATGCCTCCTTAAAGAGATACTACAAGTATTATTTTTGACAATGAACAGACTATTGATACTTATTTGAATTGGTAGTATACTATAGATATTATTTTTTGGATGAAAATATCCATAGTGTGTAAAAGTAAAAATATATATTACTAGGACGTGTGTTCTTAGAACGAAAGTAAGGAGGATGTAAAGAAGTGTTTAATTTAAACACTAAACAGGATAATGAAAAAAAAGATTTGAAAAATGAAGAGGCGCAAAAGTATATCGAGCCAAATAGCATGAAAGAAGCCGATGAAATACTAAACTCGGTGGTGACTCATGCAATATCAATTGTGGATATGCTTAAAAAGAATTAAAAAAGGAATAATTGAAGTGTAGTAAAGAAAACATACCACTTATGAGAGGGTGTGTTTTCTTTATTTGTATCCATCAACAGTATCATTAAAAATTCCAGAGAAAACATGCCATGAAACACTTTACAGAAGATACCTAAACTATTAGAATGGTATATGGAATAAAGGCGTAAAAAGCAAGAGGAAAAGGGCTAAACAAAATGAAGTTAATATCTTGGAATGTAAATGGTATCAGGGCTTGTGTAGATAAAGGTTTTATGGACTTTTTTAAAGTAATAAATGCAGATGTATTCTGCCTTCAAGAAACAAAGCTTCAAGAAGGACAAATTAATTTAGAACTAGAGGGATATCATCAGTATTGGAATTATGCTGAAAAAAAAGGATATTCTGGAACGGCTTTGTTTTGTAAGCAGGAACCAGCTTCTGTGACTTATGGAATGGGGATTCCAGAGCATGATACAGAAGGCCGTGTTATTACTGCAGAATTTGCGGATTTTTATGTAGTAACGGTATATACACCAAACTCTCAAGAGGAATTGAAGAGATTAGAGTACCGAATGAGGTGGGAAAGTGATTTCCTAAGTTATCTAAAAGGCTTGGAGAAAAAGAAACCAGTTATTTTTTGTGGTGACTTGAATGTAGCCCATCAAGAGATTGACTTAAAGAATCCTAAGACCAATCGTAAAAACCCTGGATTTTCAGATGAGGAAAGAAATAAATTTTCGGAGCTGGTGTCAGCAGGCTTTATTGATACCTTCCGCTACTTTTTTCCAGATTTAGAAGGCGCATATTCCTGGTGGTCCTACCGTTTTCAAGCAAGAAGCAAGAACACAGGGTGGCGTATTGACTATTTTATAACTTCAAAAAGTTTAAAAGATAGGTTGGTTAGTGCCAAGATTCATGCGGATATTTTAGGCTCAGACCATTGTCCTGTAGAACTAGAGATTAAGGAAAGCTAACGTGAAACAGAAGATAAAGGAATTGCTTGATCGTGGAATAAATTATTTATATAAATTGAACGAAAAAGATACAGATACCGTAATTTATACGCTTATGTGCATTGTGACAATACCAGCACTTATTTTGCTTGGCCTATATTTAGCATTTTCATCCCAAATACTTCCAGTGCAATTTGAGGGGTGTATATTTCAAAGAGCTTTGCATGTATATTGCCCAGGCTGCGGAGGAACAAGAGCAGTGCGAGCGCTACTTTCAGGGAGCCTAATTAAGGCATTTTGCTATCATCCAGGTGCGGTTGCAGGAGCAATCTTATATCTTGTTTTTTTTCTTTCGCAGACGCTTACAAGAGTATCGAGAGGTCATGTAAAGGCCATTCGTTTTCGGGTTGGCTATTTATACGGTGTTATTATTTTAATTATTGGAAACTTTATTATAAGAAATATTTTACTACTGAGCTTTGGCATAGAGACGCTATAGTTTATAAGTATGTAAAATATTTGTGAAATAAGTAAGAAATAATAGAAAAGCTTATATTTTTGCTTGCAAGTTAGTGCGAAATGAGCTACACTTTCATTTGGTACTTTAGGACTAGAAAAGAGCATGGGTGAATGTCATGAATTTTGAAGAGTTAATTGAGCAGTATTGCTTAGTTAGATATAATAAAGACAACAAGACAATAGATATTATAAATCAAATGAAAACGGTTGCGCTGGAATCTGATAATAAGCGGATGATGGGTCAGTTTTATTTTTATTATGCAGATTGGTTGTTTGATCGGGATTTATTATTAGAATCACATAAAAAGTGTATGGAAGCACTTGAGTATTTAGTTGTAAGCCCTTATTGTGATGAGATTATATATACCTATAATTTATTAGGTGTAATTAGTGACACTAGAGGCGATAAGCTTCTTGCGGTGGACTACTATATGAATGGAATCAATTATGGTGCCAAGCTAGAAGCATCAGAGGCTATTTCAGTTATATATAATAATGTTGGACTTTTATATCAGGCAATAGGAAATTATGAGCAAGGGGCGAGCTATTTGCAGAAGGCCTTTGAAAATTTTAAAGCACTAGGAAACCGAAGCGTACGAACTTATGTGGCCTGTATGAATTTGGCAATTCTAGATGTAAAAAGAGGCAGGCTTGAGGAAGCTAGCTTCTATTTAGAAGAAAGCATAAAATATAATTACGAAGAATTTGGTAATCGATTTGATATAAACAGAAAGGTTGCATATGCACTTTTTTATGCAGCAAAAGGGCTTGAAAAAGAGGGAGAAGAAGCTTTTGATGAAGTGATTGAGCTAATTGAAGCAGGCCAATTTAGAGTATCAATATTTGAGCAAATGATTGAACTCTTAACGATTAAGGTAAAAATAGAGGATAGAGAAAAGCTAAGATATGTATTATCTTCTATGGATGATATAGCCGGACAATATAACAATACAGACTATGCACTTGCAATTTGTACCTTGTGGTGTAAGTATTTTGAACGTTTTGAAGAAAAAGAACTTTACTATAAAGCAACAGAAGAATATTTCCGATTGAGTGAAAAAAAGAGCATTGAGGTCAATAAACTATTAGTTGAAGCAGCAGATGTAAAGATAAATTTAAGCAATTTAGAAAAGAAACACAGAAGGACAGCTCGTAAAGCGGAAGAATTACAAAAAAAGGTACTCCATGATTCGCTTACAAAGTTGTATAATCGTTCAGCTTTGCCACAGATATTTGAATCACGCTTTGAGTATGCAAAGCATAGCGGTAATAACATAGGTATTGCTATTATTGATGTAGACTATTTTAAACAGTACAATGATACCTATGGTCACCAAATGGGGGATAAATGTCTAGAGCATATCAGCAAGCTGATGGGAAAATTAAGCGATGAGAATGTTTTATTTATGCGATATGGTGGAGATGAATTTTTAGCTATGTTCTGTGACATGGAATATGAGCATGTAGAGGGACTATTAAATCTATTAAAAAGTGAAATTGAAAAATTGTATATTCTTCATGCAGGAAGTCCAGATGATAAAAAGACAGTTACCTTGACGCAAGGAGCATATTATGGCTCACCCAAAGAGGGTGATTCTTTACATGATTATATACAGCTAGCAGATGCGGCGCTATATATGGGAAAGAAAAAGAGAAATACTATAGTTTTGGATGTGGAGCAAATAAGTTAGTATACGGAGAAGGGTAAGTGGTAGCAGATTATTATGATAGTTGGTTTTAACAAATTAGTCTGTTACAGTGTTGACATATTTTGACTCTACAAGCTATAATGAATTAACAATTCTTAGGAGGGAAAGTATGGATTACAATGAAATTCAGTATAATGCGCCAAACAATGAAATAAACAATCAGGCGCCTAATCCAAATAATGGATTAGCAATTGCATCTTTAGTTTTAGGTATTTTGAGTATAATACTTTGCTGTTGTATATCAGTGCTTGGTATTATTACAGGTATTCCAGCAATTATTTTGGCTGTTTTATCTAAAAAAAGTAATGGCGGAAAGATGTCAGGTCTTGCAATCGCAGGTTTGATCTGTGGTATCTTCGGACTTGTATTAAGTATCGTAGGTTTTATACTTTCATTTATATTTAGCCAGTCTATCTTAGAAGAACTTAGATATTACATGTAATAAGAATAAAGAGATATGTAAAGACTATAATGTCTAGGCTACATAATAAGAAAAGACGGAAACTTATCCGTCTTTTTCTTATGGTAAATGAGAGGCAGAGCTTGAGGAGAAAGAGATGAAGGAAGAAAGACTTGGTCGTGACTTTTTTACAGTAGATGGGCTAACTCTTGCAAAAGGCTTGTTAGGAAAAATAATGGTGCATGAGACGCCTTATGGAAAGGTGCGAGGTATTATCACAGAGACGGAAGGTTATATGGGAGTTATGGACAAGGGTGCTCACACCTACGGAGGAAAGCGAACGAGTCGAACAGAGCCGATGTTTCATATTGGCGGAACTTCTTATGTGTATTTGATTTATGGAATGTACTCTTGCATGAACATAGCGGCCAATGTAGAGGGAATACCTGAGGCAGCACTAATTAGGATGTTGGAACCAGCAGATGACCTTTCAAGAGAGATTATGAGCCGGTACCGAAATGGAAACAAGCATTTAGCAGATGGACCAGGAAAATTATGTATTGCCATGAACATATCAAAAGTGGATAATGATATTGATATGGTAGAAAGTGATACCTTTTATTTAACAACGGGTATCGACGTTGCAGAGTCGCAAATTAAGGCTGGAAAAAGAATTAACATAGATTATGCCGAAGAGGCAGCAGATTATTTATGGAGATTTACTATCTAGAGTTTATATACAAAAGTGGAGGTAGCATGAGCTTACAATTTTATTTTGGTAGTTCTGGAGCAGGAAAAAGCACAAAACTTTATAAAGAAATAATGAAGCAATCCATGCAAGAGCCTCAAAGAAACTTTTTGATTATTGTACCGGATCAGTTTACCATGCAAACCCAAAAGGAGCTGGTATCCATGCACGAGCGTGGTGGCATTATGAATATTGATGTCCTGAGCTTCGGACGCTTATCTCATCGTATTTTTGAGGAAGTCGGTAGAAGTCAAACCCCAGTCTTAGATGATACGGGAAAAAGCTTAGTGCTAAGAAAGGTTGCTGCCAATTTAAAAGATGAGTTAACGGTGCTTGGTGGAAACCTAGATAAACAAGGATATATTCATGAAATAAAAAGTGCTATTTCCGAGTTCATGCAATATGGAATTGGTACGGAAGATGTAAGTAAGTTAATTAGCTTTGCGAACAAAAGAGGTGCATTGGTTCATAAGCTAAAGGATTTGGAAATCCTCTATAAGGGTTTTGTAGAGTATATTAATGGAAGATATATTACAACAGAAGAGACACTGCAGCTTTTACAGCAAGCACTTCGCAAGTCAGAGATTGTTAAAGACTGTGTGATTGTTTTTGATGGGTTTACTGGTTTTACACCGATACAAAATGCTGTAATTGGGGAGCTAATGATTTTAGCAAAAGAAGTTATTTTAACAGTAACCATAGACTCTAGGGAAAATCCATTTGAGGTAGGCCCAGAACAGCAACTATTTTACTTAAGTCAAAAGACAACAAAAGACTTGTGTAAGCTTGCTAAAGAGGCTGGGATATCTAGAAGAAAAGATGTTTTTCTTGGGATAGAGGGCAAAGAAAATCGATTCTGGGGAAATAAGGCTTTAGAACATTTGGAGCATAATCTATTTCGCCATCCATTACAGAGCTTTGAGGATAAGCAAGATAATATTAGCGTTTTTGCAGCAAGTAGCCCAAGAGAAGAAGCGAGACAGACAGCCATACGAATGGAAAGACTTGTTAGAGAAAAGGGCTATTATTATCGTGATATTGCAGTGGTTGCAGGAAATTTGGAAGCATATGCAGAGCATGTGGAAGCAGAATTTGAAATTATGGGAATTCCTTGCTATATCGATAGAACGAGAGGAATTGTTTTAAATCCATTTATTGAATATATGCGTAGTGCCCTTGGCGTAGTGGAAAAAAACTTTTCCTATGAAATGATATTTCAATATTTACGAAGTGGGCTAACTGATTTTACTCATGAAGAAATTGATGTTTTGGAGAATTATGTGATTCAAACAGGTATAAGTGGGAAAAGAAAGTGGGAGCGACTTTTCGTTCATAAAACAAGAGAAATGGGAGAAGAGACCTCACCCTTAGAATACATAAATGATTTACGAAGCAGGCTAATGAGCCAGCTCGAGCCAGTTTTAGCCTTAGAAAAAAAGGAAACGGTAGAGGATTATGTAAAAGCCTTATATGAGTTTTTGGTAAGCTCTAATACAGCTGTAAAAATGCACAAATATCAGCGAATGTTTGAAGAACAAGGAAATTTGACCAAGGCAAAGGAATACGGGCAAATATATCGTTTGGTTATGGAACTTTTGGATCAAATCATAGGGCTACTCGGAAGTGAAAAAATGACCCTAAAGGAATTTGCAGATATTTTAGATGCCGGAATTTCAGAAATAGAAGTAGGTACTATTCCTCAAAATGTGGATCGGGTTTTGGTAGGAGATATGGAAAGAACTAGATTAAAGGAGATAAAGGTACTCTTTTTCCTAGGCGTAAACGATGGGAATATTCCTAAAAGTGGTGCCAAGGGTGGGATTATTTCTGATATTGATAGGGAATTTTTGCGTGAGTCAGAGCTTGAGCTTGCGCCATCCCCCAGACAACAGATGTATATACAGAGACTCTATTTATATCTAAATATGACCAAGCCCTCAGAGCATTTATTCCTATCCTATGCAAAAGTAAGCGGTGAAGGCAAGTCACTGCGTCCAGCTTATTTAGTAGATACTATGAAGAAGCTTTTTCCAAGGATGGAGATCACGCATCCTGAATTTGTGGAGCTGGAAAGACAGATTATGACTCCCGCATCGGGGAAAAAATATATGGCCCAAGCGTTAAGAGACTATGCAAAAGGAAATCATGTAAGACAAGACTTATTTTTCTCTCTCTATGATTCATATGCGAGCCAAGAAAATTTGTCAGGGTGGCTTGAGGAGCTAACAAAGGCCGCATTTTATCAATATGAAAATAGTGGCTTGGGAAAAGAAGTTGCAAGAGCTCTTTACGGCCAAATACTCCAAAACAGTGTAAGTCGCTTGGAAACCTATGCATCTTGTGCTTATGCACACTTTTTGCAATATGGTTTATCTCTGAAAGAGAGACAGGAGTTTGGATTTGAGATCGTAGATATGGGTAATATTTTTCATGGAGTTTTGGATACCTTTTCCCAAAAACTAGAGGAAAGCGATTATACCTGGTTTAATTTCCCGATGGAGTTTGGCGAGGCTACTATTTCAGAGACAATGGAGCAAATGGCAGCAGAATATGGAGATACCATTCTTTATAGCAGTGCACGAAATGAATATGCCATTCGTAGAATGAAGCGTATTTTGCTTCGAACAGTAAATACACTACAATATCAGCTTCAAAAAGGAACCTTTACACCAGAAAGCTATGAGGTTTCCTTTTCTTATACATCAGATTTAGAAAGCGTTAACATAGCTTTATCAGGAGAGGAGCAAATGAAGCTTCGAGGTAGAATTGATAGAGTTGACATTTGTCAGCAGGACGATAAGGTGTATGTAAAGGTAGTGGATTATAAGTCTGGTAACCACCAATTTGATTTAGTTGCCCTATACCATGGCTTGCAACTACAACTGGTGCTTTATATGAATGCGGCAGTGGAAATACAAAAGCGAAAGCACCCAGATAAAGAAGTTGTACCAGCCGCCCTTTTATATTATCAGGTGGCAGACCCAGCCATAGAGGCACAAAGTCAGATGACGCCAGAAGAGGTGAACGAAAAGCTGGTTGAAAGACTTCGCACCACGGGAGTTATTAATGATAGTGAAGAAGTGGTTTTTCGTTTAGACACCCAGCTAGATCAAAAGTCGGATGTAATTCCAGTGGAAAAGAAAAAAGATGGTTCTTTTTCTGCCAGATCTTCCATTATGAGTAGTGAAGAACTACGGGTGGTTTCTTCCTATGTAAATAAAAAGGTGAAAGAAATTGGAAGAGAAATATTAGATGGCAGAATAGATGTAAGTCCCTATACTATGGGAACAAGGGAGGCGTGCACCTTCTGTAGCTATAAAAAGGTTTGTGGATTTGACCCTATGATAAAAGGCTATGCAAAAAGAGAGCTTTCGGATATAGGTAAGGATGAGGTTATGCAAGTAATCAAAGAGGCTATAAAGGAGTAGGTAGATGGCAATTAATTATACACCAGAACAGCAAAAGGTAATTGAATTACATGGACGCAACATTTTGGTGTCTGCGGCAGCAGGCAGTGGAAAGACTGCAGTGTTGGTTGAACGTATTATTCACATGATTTGCCGCAAGGAAAATCCCGTCGATATAGATAGATTGCTTGTCGTTACCTTTACCAATGCGGCGGCAGCAGAAATGCGTGAAAGAGTTAGCCTTGCTATAGCAAAGAGACTAGAGCTTGAACCAGAAAACGATCACTTGCAAAAGCAGGCAACACTAATACATAATGCTCAGATTACTACCATTGATAGCTTCTGCTTATTTGTTCTACGTAATAACTTTAATGATATAGGACTTGACCCGGCCTTTCGTGTGGCAGATGAAGGAGAAATGGTACTCTTACAAAAACAGGTTTTGGCAGATGTTTTAGAGAACCGCTTTGCCAGCAAGGATGAAGCTTTTTTTCATTGCGTAGAGTATTTTTGCCCAAATGGAAAAGAAGAAGCATTGGAAAGGCATATTCTTGACTTGTATCGTTTTGCCCTAAGCTATCCATGGCCGGAGCAGTGGTTACTAGAACGTAAAAGGGACTATGAAATAGAGAAGCTCACAGAGTTAGAAGCGACTCCTTGGGCAAGTTTTCTTAAAAATCACATTGAACTTGTAATGAAAGACAATATAGAAAAGCTAGAACGTGTAATAATTCTATGTGAAGAGCCTGACGGTCCGTATATGTACGGCGAAGTTGTGGAAGCAGAGATAGAACAAATATCTAAATTATGTAAACTAAAAAGTTTGCAAGACTATGAAACTGCGCTAGG
>JAVBUZ010000005.1:0-2899 GCA_031554725.1 Lachnospiraceae bacterium
TTTTTATCACAGATGAGTCATGAAATAAGAACACCTATGAATGCAATTATTGGTATGACTCAGGTTGCCTGTTGTACAGATGATCAAAAGAAAATTAGAGAATGCTTAGAGCAAGTACAGATATCCTCTCACCATTTATTAGGTCTAATTAATGATATTCTTGATATATCCAAAATTGAATCAGGCAAGATGGAGCTAAATGAAGAGCCATGTAATATCAATGATAATATTGAGTTTGTAATTGGCATTATGGAATCTCGCGCAAAAGAGAGTGAGATTGAAATTATACCAGATATTGATGTAGGTGATGAGCTTGTTATGGTGGATTCACTACGCTTAAATCAAGTCATGATGAATTTATTATCCAATGCTATTAAATTTTCGGAAAACAATACAAAAATAGAACTACGCGCTAAAAAGGTAGCAACAAAATATGGTAAGTCTGAATATCTGTTTTCAGTTAAAGACGAGGGCATAGGAATGACCGAAAAACAGACCAAAAGGCTGTTCCACTCCTTTATGCAAGCAGATAGTAGTATTACTCGTAAATATGGTGGAACCGGACTTGGATTGGCTATTTCAAAGAATATAGTTGAAATGATGAGTGGCGAGATATGGGTAGAAAGTAAAGCAAACGAAGGGAGCACCTTTTACTTTACCATGAAATTGCGTCATGCCAATGAAAAGGACGAAAAGCAATTTTTAAATATGACACCTACTTTAGATAGTGGTGATATTGAAAACATGGATTTTTCTTCATATCGTGCTTTAGTAGTGGATGATATGGAGGTCAATCGAGTGATTATTATAGAACTGCTAAAGAGTACAGGAATGATAATTGAAGAGGCAGAAAATGGCCAAGAAGCGATTGATAAGTTTGAGCAATCTGAAGAAGGATACTATGATATCATCTTTATGGATATGCAGATGCCAATTGTTGATGGTTGTAGTGCAACAGAAATTATTAGAGGTATGAAAAGAGCAGATGCGAAAAAGACTGCCATTCTTGCAATGACTGCGAATGTATTTAAAGCAGATATTGAACGTACTCTCGCTGCTGGAATGAACGGACATATTGGAAAGCCAATTGATCGTATTCTTCTTTATAAGACAGTGAGCAGTGCTTTAAAAAGAGAGTAAGTAACTTGATAACTATGGAATGAGGGGATATTGGGATGTCTATGGATAAGACGAGTTTTGAACTGTTTGTTGAAGGAGTGCAAACGATGGGCCTACCGATTTGGGTAGGGGTGGCAGTGGCTATAACGATTTTTGTAATAGAATTGAAACTTGTAGGAAAAGGACTTTTGCTCTCTAGAAGTGAAAGGAAAAGAGATAATGCAATAAAAAGAGGTCACGTTGTTACTGGAAATTTGGTACACTTTTCCCGACTTAGCTATGATGATAGATCTAGTTATTGCATTGGGACATATGAATACGAAATAGATTCTTACAAAGGAAAGAAAAGAATACTTGTTTATTCTTCAGCGTGCAAACCCCAGCTTTTACTATATTATGGAGAAAACCCCAAAAAAGTATTCTCGGACTACGATGTATCGGGATGCAGTGTAACCCTTATGGTGTATCTAGTTCCACTTGCAGCAGCAGTTTTTGTTGTAAAACTTATGGGCTTTAATCCATAAAAAGTTGCTTTGTTTTGCTAAAAACACAATATAAACATCGATAAGAGAATCCTACAAATGGGATTCTTTTTTTGTAAATAAAAAAGCACACTCATTTCTAAAATTGAAATAGGTGTGTTTGCGTAGAACTACTGGTTCAAAACAATATAATTTATGAACAATTAAGTATATTTATATCACTTATACCCGTTTTTGTCAATGCGAAAATGGTACTTTTGACTTAGTTTTTGTCATATTAACGATATTTGCAGTAATATTTGTCGGTGTAATGAAAATGATTTATAATTAATACGTGTCAAGCGGTGGTCATAAAACGCCACGAATTGCTTGCCAAGGAAGGGGAAAAAACTATGCCAAAAAGAGGCGAAAACATTCACAAACGGAAAGACGGTAGATGGGAGGGAAGGTACAAAAAAGGAGTTAATAACCAAGGAAAGACAGCTTATTCATCAGTTTATGGTAAAACATATGGGGAAGTGAAATCTAAACTGATGAAGATACTGCAAGATGAGATATTGGAGGTAACAGCAATTGGCAGAGACAGATACTTTAAAGAAGTAATTCTGCTATGGAAAAAGGCAAACAGTATTAAGCATAAAGGAGCAACAGAAGCAATATATGATTATCTTATAGATAAGCATATTTTACCAGAGCTTGGTGAGTACAAGGTTTCAAACTTAACCACATTTGTTTTAAATGATTTTATGAATCAAAAAATGCAATGTGGTCGATTAGATCAACAAGGAGGACTATCAAATTCATATGTAAGATCTATTATGCTTATCATAACTTCAGCTTTGCAGTTTGCGGTAAATGAGCGTATGTGTCAACCACTAAGAACGCCAATATATAAACCCGCAAATGAAAAGAAGGAGCTTGCAATCTTGAGTGTTTCAGATCAGTTGAGATATGAATCTATGTTAATGAAACAATATGACACTACCAATTTAGGAATATTACTCTCACTACATACAGGCCTTAGAATTGGCGAAGTATGTGCACTTATGTGGGATGATATTGATATGGAAAGTAAAGTCATCTATGTTCGCTCCACCATTACAAGAGTTAAAAAAGCCGGTGCTGAAGGAACTGCGACCAAGCTTATCCTTGATAAACCAAAGACGAAGATGTCGTTACGTGTGATTCCAATACCATCAAGACTGGTGGATTATCTTGAGCATATGTCTCAGCAAGCAACCACCAAATATGTAGTATCTGATAAAAATACTTTTATTAGTCCACGAACCTATGAATAT
>JAVBUZ010000126.1:0-13043 GCA_031554725.1 Lachnospiraceae bacterium
TAATAACTAGTAGTAAAACAATTTTTCCTTTCATCTGTCGTCTCCTTTTACTTTGATTCTCCTTTTACTTTGATTCCCTTTGTAACCATCACTTCAAAAATCCGCGTATTCAATTTTCAATGTTCCCCAATATAACACTTAAAATATTTTTTCCCCATATTTCTATCTATTATAGTAGCAAACATCTATATTTTTCGCAATTCTTTAGTAAAAAATTTTAAAAAGCATCATGTCTTTTAAGACATTTCCATTCTTACTAAAGGCAATATAAGAATTTGTATGTAAGTGACAGAGGTTATGATAACTATGATATTTTTTGCGCATGCAAACGGAGCTTTTTTATTTCATAGGAAATTAAAAAGGTTGGACACATGTTCCAACCTACAATGCAGATGTTTAATTATATGCCTATTTGTAAAAGATAATATCTGTGTATTTCAGATTAAGATATAAGATACTGCTTGATTTTATTTTCAAATTCGTTTGCGCTCATAGCACCCACATAGGTTTCCACTGCTTCACCTTCTTGGAAGATAATAAAAGTAGGGATACTTACCACTCGAAATTCCTGAGCAATTCCAAGTTCATCATCAATATTAAGCTTTCCGACCTTTATCTTTCCTTCATACTTCTCAGCCATAGCCTTAACTACAGGAGCCATCATTTTACATGGTCCGCACCAGTCTGCATAAAAATCCACTAAAACTGGAATATCAGACTTTAAAACCTCGTCCTGAAAATTAGCTGAAGTAAACTTATATTCCATAAATACCTCCATTCTACGCTAGCGCGTATGTCACACAATGCTATTTTGCATTTCTCTTTTAGTATCGACTTATCTATAAATTATATACTTACAGATGGGATTTCCAATGGAAGAAAATTTTTCTTCATACTCAGTCATCACATTCCCCTCTACCATTTCTTCATTGTGGTGCAAGTCGTATGTGATAGCTTTCGCCTTCCAGCCTGCTGGTTCTATTTCTTCCACTGCAAAATCAAACAAGCCTCTATTGTCTGTTTTAAATTCCAGCACCCCATCCTTTTTTAATATCTGATTGTAACGTGCTAAAAATTCTCTCGATGGAAGTCTTCTCCTTGCATGTCTATCTTTGGGCCATGGATCCGAAAAATTTAGGTATACCTTATGGATTTCCTCCTGGTCAAAAACCTCAATAATTTCTTCCGCATCCAATAGTAAAAATTTTAAATTATCTAAGGTCTCATCCTGTGTCTTTTGCACTGCTCTTAGGAGTACACTTGAGTATTTTTCAATCCCAATATAATTAATATGGGGATTGAGCTTTGCCAATGTACAAAGGAACTTGCCCTTTCCCATTCCGATTTCTATATGAATCTCGTTATCATTTCCGAATATCTGTTTCCATTTTCCTTTTGCTTGTTTCGGCTCTTGTACGACATATACGCTTTGAGCTATTACTTCGCCAGCACCTCTTATGTTTCTTAAACGCATGCTTTCATCCAATCTTTTTTCGTATTTTATAGTATTTGTAGTATACTCTATTTTCCATAAAATGAAAAGTTATTTTACATTTAGTGCTTTGGTTTTTAGTCAAAATAGTGTATGATAAGTAAAGATTTATTTTTATACAAAATACGTTAGATATTGAAATAGAAAGGTTGTTGATTGTGAAATTTTCTTCTTCAAAAAAATACATAACACGCGTTGTTTTATCTTTTTCTTGTGCTTCTCTAATATGGACAAGCTCTATTTTAGGCGTCTGGGCTGCTACTAAGGAGGACACTCTTGCTGACCAATTAGCCAAACCCATTCAAACCAACTCCATCGCCAACTGGCCAACCGGTCCTGCCGTTTATGCTGATTCTGCCATTTTGATGGATGCAGATACAGGGGCTATTTTATATGCAAAGGATATCCATGCCAAACAATTTCCAGCAAGCACCACAAAAATTCTTACTTGTTTACTAGCAACCGAATTATGTAGCATGGATGAAATTGTTACCTTTTCAACCTCTGCTGTATTTGGTATTCCTAGAGACAGTTCACATATTGCCATGGATGTTGGACAGGAATTAACCATGGAGCAATGTCTGAATGCAATCCTAATTCGCTCCGCTAATGAAGTTTCCTTTGCTGTCGGAGAACATATCTCTGGAACATGGCAAGATTTTGCCACCTTAATGAACGAAAGAGCAACCCAGCTTGGTTGTCTAAACTCAAATTTTGTTAACCCTAATGGTCTACCCGATGACAATCACTATACTACCGCGTATGACCTAGCAACCATTGCAAGAGCATTCTTTTCCAATGAATTACTATGCAAAATTTCATCAACTAAAAAACTACATATTCCAGCCTCTGATAAGCTACCTGTTGAGAAAGTAGAATACTCTTCCAATCAGCTTTTTCCTGGTGGAAAGTATGCTTACTCTTACTTAGTTGGTAGTAAAACTGGTTATACCACTGTTGCTCGAAATAGCTTAGTAACCTGTGCCGAAAAGGATGGTATGAAGCTTATCTGCGTTGTCTTACGCGATGAAAACCCATACCACTATGAAGATACCCTTGCCCTATTTAACTACGGATTTAGCAACTTTGATAATGTGAATATTTCTCAGGTTGAAACAAAATACAATATTGACAATACCAACTTTGTCTATGGTAGCGTTGATATCTTTGGAAGCTCCAAACCTATTCTATCCTTAAATAACGAAGCATCCCTTAGTCTTCCTAAAACTGCATCCTTTGATGATATTGTTTCCACACTTTCCTACGATACTGACAACGAAGAACAAGTAGCAATCATTACCTATACCTATCAAGGTCAGTTTGTTGGTTCTGCTTCCGTTGACCTAGCTACTGACCCCGCACCAACCTATGTGTTTGATAGCGAACTGCAGCAAGGCAGTCATCTTAGCAGTGGTAGTGATACCACCCCTAAGGCAGAAAAAGTTATCTTTGTGGATGTTATAAAGGTTATTTTATGGATTATCGGTATTGCCGCTGCGATTATTGCCGCTATTT
This sequence comes from Lachnospiraceae bacterium, assembly GCA_031554725.1. Taxonomy (GTDB): domain Bacteria; phylum Bacillota; class Clostridia; order Lachnospirales; family Lachnospiraceae; genus JAVBUZ01. The sequence goes on from JAVBUZ010000126.1 coordinate 3,008, forward strand.
TTATTTACCAGTTTATGGGCAATGTTCAATTCCCTACTCGCGATAGAAGCAATCGCCGTATTTGGAAAAGACATAGAAGAAAAAAAATTCGAAGAGTTAAACCAGTGGCACAAAAAAAACGTCCAAAACGCCCCTCTAGATTTCGTGATTTTGACTTTTAACGAAACATAACACACAAAAAAACGTAGGCATACTTACTTCTGCCTACGTTTTTTTATAATATCTTTGGTTTGTTTTTGTCTTGCTGCTATCTTTTCTGCTTCTTCAGCTTCAATAAATTTGGTCGTCTTCACCACATATACCATATCATCTTCTGATTTCTTTATTCTGATTTTCCCTTTCATATAACCGTGCACATCGCAATATGCTAAACAGTAAAAATGCTTTCCATTGGAGGAAAACCAAGGGACCTTCTTTTTTAAATTCTTATGACAAATATAGCACTTACTACTTATGACCTCTCTATCAACCATAGCCTCCTGTTTACTTGGAAATTCTCTAAATATTCTCTTTGCATAGTTGTCAAAGACTACGAATATTTCATCCTCTCGCTTCTTAGGCAAGTTAAAGGTGTCAAAGGAATACTTCGATAATACTTCCTCATCCTCTATTTTTTCAAAAACCTTACCAGTGTAGTAGGCATCGCTAAAAGCTCGATGGAAAGGAATATCTTTCTCAATAGCAAGAAAATCTACCGCATATTCTAACGCTCTCCTACTTTTTGCATCCTCAAAGGCTATACTAAACAACTTCTGAATATCTAAAAAAGCAAATGGCTTATCGCTATAAGGAGTCATGCCATAGTATCGCATATTTTTTTGCAATTCCATTAAATCGAGCGGTCCCCAAGTGCAAAAAATGTAATCTTCCCCGCACCAGTCTAAAAACTCCTGCATGACTTCTACAAACGGCCTACCATGTTCTAGCTCCTTCATTTGCATATGAATTAATTTACTAGTAATCCTATGAAGCTCCCCAAAAACTTGCGGCTTAATAAGCTGACTAAATTCACCAATCATAACCTTTTCGCTATTAAGTTTTATCGCACCTATTTCAATAATCTCAAATATCAACGAGCCCTTTTCTCTCGTCTCATCGGTGCTTTGGTTCCACTCCAAGTCCAATACTATATAATTCATCTGTTATCCTTCATCTATACTTAATACACCAATTATACTACCGTCACTTATATTTGGCTACTGCCTTTTCTCTAGCGGCATTTTGTGCCTGGGCATTCTTCATATCCACTACTAGCACCTCTTCATAGCCAAGGCTCATTGCTTTTGTGCACATAGTATCTCTTAAACGATAAAACTCATCTTCATCACTAGCAAAAATCATTTTCCAAGAGTATTCTACAATAATGCTCTTACATTGCTCTCTCATAGTACGAGTATCTGGTGATTCTGAAGGCGATGAATAGTCTGTTCCTGGAGCTACAATGATTTTATTTTGTTCTTCTAAAAACTGCTTTGTAGAGTCTGCACCAGCAAAGCTTCTCCACTCTTCATCTAACCTTGTAACATCCATTTTAACCACCGAATCCCAAAGCTCATATGCATAATGATAGCCACCTGGACTTAGATCACATTGAGCCACCGGCTTGTAATTTAGAGCAGAAACACCATCAGCCCATTTACCGCCGCCCCACTCCTCTGGAACCTCAACCTCTCCATTCATTAATGCCTGTACACCAAACTCTGTTAAAACTGGCTCACCATCCACAATCTCCCAAGTTAATCCCTCTGGTCCTGCCATTCCTCCCGAAAGCTGTGCTCCGTTTACCATAATTCCCTCTGGGGAATAAAGCCAATCTATAAAATCTGCAAGTCTCTGTGGGTCCTTTGCGTTGTTTCCTATAGCTATCACAGTTTTGGCGTTTCCCATTGGGTTGCAGCCATATGAAAAAATTTGCATATCTTCAATCGGAACTAATACAAAGCCTTTTCCTTCTTCTTTGTTGGTTAATGTATTATATGCCGATTGGCCAAGCCATGGCCAAATAGAAAATAAAATATCTCCATTGGAATATTTTTCAAAAACACTCTCATAATTTTGTGTGGTAGAATCGGGGTCTACCAGCCCTAGCTGATTTGCGTCAAAATATAGCTTTAAAACCTTCATATAAAAGGATTTTTCATCTAAAATACTTTGATAATCTGACCCATCTGCTTTGGACAAAACAAAACCTATTTCATCATATCCATAAAGGCACGCTGGCTGTTTTGCATTGTTCATTAAATTTCCATCCCAGTCACGGAAAAAGGAAAATGCATAGGTTGTGTTTCCCGTATCACCATTAGGTACTGCTTCCTGCATCTGCTTTAATATCGGCAGTAAATCATCCAAATTCTCCATTACAGGGTAGCCAATCTTCTTATAGGCATCCCAGCGTAAATATGGTCCATAATTTAGCTCTAAGGCCTCACTAGATACAAGTGCTGTATTTGTAGAAACCTCTGAGGGAATCGCATAAATAGCACCATTTTTTATCGGATCATTCAAGCTAGCTATCGCATCCTGATACTGCAAAATATTTTTTTCTTTTAAAAGTCCTGCCATATCAATAACAAGCCCTGCCGTAACCATGTCTTGGAGCTTTCCATTTTCAGCATCAGCAATGATTAAATCTCCTACATCTCCTGCCGCTGCTCTTATCTCATAAAGAGTGCTACCTCCACCTGCTACATTGGGTGCAATGATATTTAACTCCATATTAAACTTGTCCTTAACAATCTTGGCAAACCAGCCAGACTGCATTCCTTGGTAATTGGCAAGATTATCAAATACATCCACAACAATAAACTCTTCATAAGGACATGAACCTTCTTCTTTTCCAAACAAAGAAAAACTACAGCCGCTAAACATCAGCGAGCATACTAAAAAAATGCTGATTAATGAAAGTTTTGTTCTCTTTTTCACGTTGAATCCTCCAAGCCTTTCCATTTCAATATTACTATATCAGATATGACAATATCTCGCTACGTTTTTAATTGGATATAGTTTATATTGAAAATTATATTCCGCGAGCTTGACGCTAACTTTGTTTTCTTCTATACTATTAACTAACAGTTGTGTGCTCGTACACACGAGGGAGGTTTAGCCCAAAATGTATAAGGTTCTAATAGTAGATGATGAATTATTAATCCGTGATGGTCTTAAATGTATATTGGATTGGAATGAAATTGGATTTGAAATCTGTGGTGAAGCTGCCAATGGCGAAGACGCACTTTCCATGATTATGAAGCACAATCCTCATTTAGTTCTTATGGATATACGTATGCCCAAAATGCCTGGCATCGAGGTTGTTAAAGCCTGTCGCGAACAAGGCTTTAAAGGCAAGTTTATCATTATTAGCGGCTACTCTGATTTTAAATATGCGCAGGAGGCCATTCGCTATGGTGTAGATTCTTACCTAACCAAGCCTATTGATGAAGACGAGCTATCGTCTGCTGTGACCTCTATAAAAGCAACCATGGATTTACAGAGCCAGACTTCTAGCAATATAAATCGTTATAAGAAAAAGGCAAAGGATGTTATATTGCATGAGCTTATTTTAGGTACCGAAGATGCAGAATATATTCTATCCGAGAAAGACATGGAAGACTTGGAACTAGAGTCTGATATTTATCAGATTGTTATATATGAAAACTTTAGTCAGCTTCCTGGTACCACTACCTACAGCTTTGCTGACCTGTTAAAGGTTACCAATCGCGGTGACCATACATTTAATCATTTTGAGGAAAATCAAAAGGACGTTATCCTTTTAAAAGGTTCTTATGCACTTAACCGTTTAAAGGACTTTTTAGAGCACTATAACAATAGCACTCCTCCTCAAAAGGGAAGCCCTATGGATACCCTGTTCTTAGCTTATGGCAGGCCTGTAACTAATCTATCGGAAGTGCATCAATCCTATAATGAAGCTTATTCACTGATACAACGTCGTTTTTTCTGCATCCAAGGACAGCATACCCTCGGCTACGATGAATTACCTGACCTTACTCCTACCAATGTTTTGCAGGGAGATATTTTGCAGGAATACTCTGATTACTTAGTGGGATATTTGCAGACCTTTAATCGTAAAAATGTGGTAGAAACCTTATCCAATCTAGAAAACTATTTGTACAACGTTAAAAATAACATTGATGAAGTAAAACTATTTTTAACCGACCTTTATTTACGCATTAAGGAAAAGATAAACCTAGTATATAATACAACCTCTATTCCTTTTCCTACCAATTCCTCGGTTATTGATTTTATTGATAAAAAATATTATATGTATGAGATTATTCAGTTCTTATCTGAACAATTTGAGATGATCATGAATGCAACTGGTAATCCTTCTAGAAATAATATTTTAGATGATATTATTTACTACATTGAACATAATTATCAAAATAACATTAAGTTAGAAACTATTGCACCTCTTTTTGGATATAACAGCGCATACCTTGGAAAGATCTTTAATAAAACCGTTGGTGAAAGCTTTAATTCCTATGTTGACCACATTCGAATAGAGCATTCAAAGGGATTACTTTTATCAAACAGCTATAAGGTATATGAGATTGCCGAAAAAGTAGGCTATCGCAACGTGGATTATTTCCATAAAAAGTTCAGAAAATATGTAGGAGAAAGTCCCGTAGAATTTCGTAAGAAAAATGGGGGATTCGAGGATGAATAAAAACGGGGGTGCCGAAGCACTCCCGTTTTTTCACTTAATTATTTCTTTTTTGTTCCAGTTCCACCTGCTATTTTCAGGGTAATAAAGAATACGACTACAGCTAACGCTATAATTCCTAATACGATAAGTATCATGTTTGGTGTGCTATTAGCAGCTTTTACCTCTTTGCCCTTTTCAAGAGCATCAGCACTTGCATTTATATATTCTTTTTGACTAGCAGAATCTACCTTCACTTCAAGGGATGTGCTAATTCCGTTTTCTGTATATGCTGTAATAGTAGCACTACCATTGCCGTGAGCATATACCTGTGCCACTGCAATACCATCTCCATCTACTGCAACAGCCTTACTTCCCACTACTGCAACAGCAGTGTTTGAAGACGCAAAGGTTACCTTATGGTCACCTGTAGGATCTACCTTTACTGAAATTTGAAATGGCTCAGCATCTGGTAGCTTCACGCTCTTTTCTCCTACAACCTCTATCGTTTTCGCTTCCGCCTTTGCTACTCCCTCAGCGCCCTCTTCAAAAACGAGGTTTGTTAATGTAAAGGTTACCTCTATTTTTTGAGGATTATCTATATCCGCAAAGCTTAGAACATGATTACTAACCTTTACGTTCTCAATTACAGAACCATCCCATGAGTTAATTGGATCATTGGTGTCAAAAATGCCAGAAGCCTTTAGTGCTGATTTAGGCTCTGTCATTGTGATTGCGCATTCTGTTCCATCTACCTTAATACTATCATAGATAATATCACAGGATACTAAAGGAGATTTCTTAGCAATTCCCTTAGTTACACTGTCATCCTTAATATAGATTGCTGTTAGGCTACTTAACCCAAGCACACCTGCTGTCTTCGCATTTGCGGATAAATCCTTGCTGCAGTCAAAAGAAAGAGTATACTGTCCGTTTTCACTAACTGTAATTACAGAACCAGTTTCGTTACTAAAGTAGTTATTTCCGTTATCATTATAATAAACATTAAGTGCTAAAGCTATCTCTGCCTTAGATTCTGCTTCCTCTACTGTAACAGGTACTACCTTAGTAAGTCCATCAGATGAGCTAACGATAACATATGCACTACCTGTATTTTTAGCCACAAGCTTTCCTATTTTTGAAACCGTTACTACGGCTTCATCAGAAGAACGGTAGGTTAAGAAAGCATCTGTATTTGCAGGTGCCATACTTGCACCTAAGTACTCATGTTGTCCACTAATTAAAGTGTAGCTATCCTTTTGTACATTAATTTCTGTACATGGATTTTCTGTCTTTGCCGCCTTAACTTCAACTGGAATCTCTAATACAGCACCGCCGTTTTGAGAATATGCTGTAATTATGGTATTTCCAATTCCTGTCGCATGAATGTTAGCATTCCAGTAGGTTAAATCACCACACAAAGCTTCCACCGTAGCTATACTTTCATCTGCACTTTTCCACAATACTACGTCATTTGTAGATGCCTTATCCTGAGCTCCGTTTAAGGTTATTGGAAAAACTTCTCCCATTTTAAGTAAATAGGTTCCACTTATACTTCCCAAATCTGTGATTACTGTTGTCTTTGGGTCTAACTCAATATCCGTTAAATCCGCCTTACCCTTTAAAAAAGTTCCTCGCATCATGGCACGAATAATTTCCGGATAAATTTGCTCGCAGGTTTCTCTATCTACCAAGGTAAAACTAAAGTCTGGGTCTAAGCTTAAATCATACCAGCCCTGATCCCAATAACATGGAACAATACCCATCTGCTGACAAATTCTACTTACAATTTCCATATAGTATGCACGGTCAGGAGTATTTTGTTTGTTAATCGCTCCATACTCACCTAAAATAATTGGAATGCCTTGCTTTGTAAAAGTTTCCAAATCTTTAAACTCTGCCTGTAATGCTTTTCCAGCATCGTAGCTATAGGTTGTTTTCTGTGTTGTCTCTAAAAGGCCAAAGTGCCAATCATAAGAATGTACTGCAATAAACAATCTATTTTTTACAGAATCGTTTGGTAGTATAAATCCATTTTCTGGATTTGAGGTATTGTAAATATTGGTATAGCGACCAGGTACAGACAACCATCTAACTGCATTATTTGATCTGGTAGCACGCACCGTATCCACGAATATCTGGTTTAGTGCATTAATAACTGCTGTATCTGCCGCTATTGTGGTTCCAGAGCCAGTTACTTCATTCATAGATTCAAAAATTACATGCTCATCATAATCCTTAAAGCGCTCTGCAATATGTCCCCATACCGCCGCAAACTTCTTTTCTACAGGCTTAATATCCTTTGCTCCAATTCTTAGCCAGCCTGACTGCTCTGCACCATCATGATGAATATTGATAATAACGTACATGTTCATGTTTACTGCATAGTCCACAATGTCCTGTACACGGCTCATCCATTTTTCATCAATAGCATAGCCATTGGCATCATCAATCATCGTTCCCCAGGTTACAGGAACACGAACTGTATTAAAGCCCATATCATGTATTTCTTTTAATAGCGCTTGTGTTGTTTCCACATTCTGCCAAATAGTTTCGCTTGGTGTAAAGCCGGTATGTCCATCCATGGTATTTCCAAGGTTCCAACCCGCGCCCATTTCTGCAACAATTTCCGTTGCTGTTAGTTCTCTAAAAGGCATCCTTCCATCTGCTGTAGTTTGAACTGCATTTTCCTCAGCACTTACTTGATTTGCTGGCAATCCTATCACTATTGCTGATATACCAAGGCAAAGCCCCATGGCACCTGCCAGTATTTTCCCCAATACTTTTCTAATTTTCAATTTCTAATCCTCCTTACATAAACCTTGTATCCATATTTTCACTAGTCCTATCCAGCTTTGGCAACAAACCTCTATCTCTCTACCTTCCGGTGTTTCTGTTAGTTCATTTGCCAGGCTAAGACCATGTCCGCCTTTTGGATACATATGAAATTCCACTGGAATCTTCTTTTTACGCATTGCACTGATAAGTAACAATGAATTTTCTACTGGAACGCATCCATCTTCAAAAGTATGCCAGATAAACGCCGGCGGGGTATTTTCATTTACTTGATTTTCTAAAGACATTTTTTCTACCAGTTCCTCATAACGGTCTCCCAAAAGCATTTGAAAAGACTCTCTATGAGCAAACTCTCCAGAAGTAATGACTGGATAATTAAGTATCATCCCATTAGGACGCAAAATTTCTCTATCTTCACTTTCTAAACCAATCTTTTCAGCAATAATATCCTCTTTCCAAAACATTCCATAACTAGCCGCTAAGTGTCCGCCTGCTGATGAACCTTGAATCAAAATCTTATCTGGATCAATATGCCATTCTGCCGCCTTCTCTCTTAGCATTAGAATCGTCGCTGCAAGCTCTGTTAAAGCAGTTGGATAGTTTGCTGGCGCTACCGAATATTTCAAAACAACTGCATGGCAACCCATAGCATTATACTGTAGTGCTAATATTTCACCTTCCCGATCGGATAGATAGCTATATCCACCTCCAGGACACACAATGACTACTGGACGTTTTTTAATACGAAATTCGTGAGAGTCATCAATAATATATGTACGTATATTAGTTTCTGGCAAAGAGCCCTCTACCTGCAACCCTATTGTTTGATATATCATTCTTCACCTTGCTCCTTTTCAATTTCCCTAAAAAATCTAATAGCAAAACCACTTACCGTAAGCATTAGGCAGGCTGGTCCAATTAATGCGCCTATAAATAGCGTTGTCATACTAAATGAAAATATAAGTATCTCTAAGAAGAGTAAACATACTAAAAAAAGGGTTCTAAGAAAATATTTTTTGGCAATATCTACGGAATTCTTTATGGTATTGATTAGCGTATTTTCATATCGGGCACTAAGAGGAAATGCATAAATAAAACCAAGACAAAACACAAAAGCCGCTACCATCCCCATCATAAGAAAAATAATCGGATTATCTTCAATCCCATTAAATAGTTCAAAATCCAAATAAACTGCATAGCCAAGTATCATTGCCAATATGCCTAATGGGATTCCTTGCTTCCAATTTTTCTTAAAAGCATCTATAAACTGTCTTCCTACATATCCTTCTGCGTCATCCACCATCTTTAGGGTCACGCTATAGGCTGCTACTGTAGAAGCTCCTATTGTAACAATTGGCAAGCTAAAAAGTAGCCATAAAAAATTCAATTTAACCATATCCCATAAGCGGACCATAAACCTATAAACTGGACTATCGACATTTAAAAAGCGCATATAGACCTCCTTCTTCTAGAAAGGGCCGCCACAAAGGCAGCCCTTCAACTTACTATTTATAAGAAATTACTATTTTCTTAATGGCGCTTGTAATGCATTTTTGATTGCCGCTTCATTCTTACTCCAAGCTACACATTTATCATAGCCGTAAGATTTTGCTTTGCCTCTCATCTCATTTACAATTGCAGTATATTCTTCTTCACTCTCTGCATAAATAGCTTTCCAAGAATAATCCTTTAAACAAGTTGCAACCTGCTCCCATGTTGTTTCAAATGCAGGCTCTTTCTTACTCTCTGAGTAAGTAGTTGCAATATCTACAACATAATTTTTAGAGTCAAGATATTCATCTGTGCTAGATGACTTAGTAAATTCTCTCCAATCTCTGTCAGCGTCACATAGACCCTCTGGAACCTGTGTGCTTGCCCAGAAATCGCTATTGTATCTTTCACCACTTTCAGGATTTAAGTCATTTGCTGTCCATGTTGTATTATTAACCTGGAATGCACCATCATTGAAGGTTGCTCCGCCCCATTCATCCGGCATCATAGTTGTTCTATCTTCTTTACACTGTTTACCAAAATCAGTGAAGTAAGTCTTGCCATTTTCATCATAATCCCAGCAAAGTCCCTTTGGACCGTAGTCTGTAGTGAGTCTTCCTTCTGGAGTTGCTAACCAGTTAATAATTTCCATACAAAGTTCTGGGTACTGTGTCTTAGAACCAATTGTCCAAACACGGTTACCACCATAAACGCTCATACCGTAAGCAATTGGTGTTGCTTCTGTTGGTAAAAGAGTTTTCATAATTTTATTCTGGCTGTAATGTACTTCTTTATTGTAAGCTAAGCATCCTGCATAGTTAAAGATAGAGAAGAATACACCACCATTTTGTACTTTTTCAATCATTTTATCATAGTTCTGTGTCATAGAGTCTGGATCTAACAGACCTTTACGATATAACTTATTAAAGAATGATAACATTTCTAAATATGGACTGTCTGGAGCTAATGCTTCATAATATTCTCCAGTATCAGAATTATAATGACCAAATCCCATTTCATCATATCCATAATATGCTGTAACCATAGCCTTTACATACATTACATAGTTTCCATCCCAATCTTTCCAAATTG
>JAVBUZ010000250.1:0-10062 GCA_031554725.1 Lachnospiraceae bacterium
CAGTTCATAATAATATCTAATGAGGTGTAATTGTGAAAATAAATTTTCACACGCAAATTTGTGCCTGCGGCTCAAAGTTTGCAGGTATTGGAGAGGTGTGGTTATTATAATGATTTTAAATGAAATAGCAGCAAAAACTAAGGAACGTATTGCAATGCAAAAGCAAGATGTTTCTTTAGAGGAAATAAAAAGAAGAGCAAAGCAAGTAGAAATAACAAGAGAATATCCTTTTGAGAAGGCTTTAAAGGCACCAGGTATTAGCTTTATATGTGAGGTGAAAAAGGCCTCTCCTTCTAAAGGAGTCATAGCACAGGAGTTTCCATATAAAGAAATTGCCATAGAGTATGAAAAGGCAGGAGCGGCAGCAATATCTGTGCTTACAGAACCTTATTACTTTAAAGGTGCAAATCAGTATTTAAAGGAAATTAGGGGGAAGGTGCAAATACCTCTTCTTAGAAAAGACTTCACAGTAGACGAATATATGATTTATGAAGCGAAAACCTTAGGCGCGGATGCTATCCTCCTGATTTGTTCGATTTTATCAGATGAGCAGATAAAAGAATATTTAGAATTGGCTCATTCACTAGGCCTGTCGGCACTAGTAGAAGCTCATGATGAAGAGGAAGTAAAGCGAGCATTAAATGCAGGAAGTAGAATTATCGGGGTAAACAATCGTAATTTGAAAGATTTTACAGTAGATATTCAAAATTCGGTTCGACTTAGAAGTATAGTTCCTAAGGAGATTCTTTTTGTATCGGAGAGTGGAATGAAGACTCCAGAGGATATTGCAAGCCTAAGAGCTAATGGAACGGATGCCGTTTTAATTGGTGAAACGTTGATGAGAAGCGAAGATAAAAAGCAGATGCTAGCACAGCTAAAAGGAGACTCTAAATGAAAGTAAAGGTATGTGGTTTGTTTAGGCAAGAAGATATAGAGTATGCCAATGTGCTACGACCGGATTATATAGGTTTTGTTTTTGCAGCAAGTAAAAGGCAAATAGACGAAAAGCTGGCTAGTGATTTAAAGCGAAAGCTAAGACCTGAAATCAAAGCGGTTGGTGTGTTTGTTGATGAAGCAGAAGAAACCATTATACGCTTACTTAGAGAAGGAATTATAGATGTGGCACAGCTACATGGTGAGGAAAGTGAAGAGACTATTATCAAGATAAAGGTAGCGACTGGAAAACCTGTATGGAAAGCCATTAAGGTAAGAAGTAAAGAAGAGTATAAGCTGTGGGAAAATTCTAATGCAGATTGCCTAGTTCTAGACAATGGAAGGGGTACAGGAGAATGCTTTGATTGGGAGTTGTTAAAGGAAATGAAAAGAGCATATTTCTTGGCAGGCGGAATCAATCAACAAAATATAGAAGAAGCAGTTTTTCAGATAAAGCCCGATGGTGTTGATGTAAGCAGTGGAGCAGAGACAAATGGAATAAAAGATTTTGAAAAAATGAGAGAGCTTATCGACTGTGTTAGGCGAGAAGAAAGGTAGAATACAATGAGTAGAGGACGATATGGAATACATGGCGGACAGTACATTGCCGAAACCCTAATGAGTGAGTTGATTCATGTGGAAGAGAGATACGAGTATTATAAAAATAATCAGGAGTTTCAAAAGGAATTGAGGCAACTTTTAAATGAATATGCAGGTAGACCTTCCTTATTATACTATGCAGAAAAAATGACAAAAGATTTAGGCGGTGCAAAAATTTATTTGAAGAGGGAAGATTTGAATCATACTGGCTCTCATAAAATTAATAATGTGCTAGGGCAGGTATTACTTGCTAAAAAAATGGGGAAAACCAGAGTTATAGCAGAAACGGGCGCAGGACAGCATGGTGTAGCAACGGCAACGGCGGCAGCTCTTTTAGGCCTAGAATGCGAAATATTTATGGGCGAAGAGGATACGAGAAGGCAAGCCCTTAATGTGTATCGAATGGAACTACTTGGCGCCAAGGTTCATGCAGTAACAAGTGGAACCAAAACGTTAAAGGATGCAGTTAACGAAGCTATGCGGGAATGGACCAATCGAATTGATGATACGCTTTATGTTTTAGGATCGGTAATGGGGCCTCACCCATTCCCGATGATTGTGAGAGACTTCCAAAGTGTAATTTCCAAAGAAGCAAGAGAGCAAATACTACAAAAGGAAGGTAAATTACCTGCTGCAGTGATTGCATGCGTAGGAGGAGGAAGCAACGCTATGGGAAGCTTCTACAATTTTATTCCAGACGAAGGTGTAAAGCTAATAGGCTGCGAAGCGGCAGGAAAAGGCGTGGATACGGCGTTACATGCAGCTACCATTGCCAAGGGAAGCCTAGGGGTGTTTCATGGAATGAAATCCTACTTCTGCCAAGATGAATATGGGCAGATTGCACCAGTATATTCTATTTCGGCAGGTCTAGACTATCCGGGGATTGGACCAGAGCATGCATATTTACATGATATGGGAAGGGCTGAGTACGTACCCGTAACAGACGATGAGGCAGTGGAAGCATTTGAATATCTTGCACGGACAGAAGGCATTATTTGTGCCATAGAAAGTGCACATGCAATTGCACACGTAAAGAAAATTGCAGGGGAAATGGATAAAGAGGATTGCATAGTGGTATGCTTATCAGGAAGAGGGGATAAGGATGTAGCTTCTATAGCAAGATATAAGGGGGTAGACATTCATGAGTAAGATAAAGGAAGCATTTCAAAATAAAAAAGCGTTTATTGCCTTTTTAACAGCTGGAGATCCAAATCTAGAAAGCACGGTAACCTATATCTTGGAAATGGAAAGGGCGGGAGCTGATTTAATTGAAATTGGAATTCCATTTTCTGATCCAACGGCAGAAGGCATTGTAATTCAAGAGGCAAATATTAGAGCTCTATCGAATGGAATGACTACGGATGGTGTGTTTGAGATTGTGAGAAGAGTAAGAGAAGTATCAAATGTACCTTTGGCTTTTATGACATACTTAAATCCCGTTTTTCATTACGGCTATAAACGGTTTTTAGAAAAGTGTAAAGAGCTAGAGGTAGACGGCATCATAGTGCCAGATTTGCCGTTTGAAGAAAAAGAAGAACTAGAAGGGATTGCAATTCCATACGGTGTTGATATAATATCCTTAATAGCCCCAACCTCAGAAAATAGAATTAAGATGATTGCCAGTGAAGCAAATGGATTTATCTATATCGTCTCGTCTTTAGGAGTAACAGGGGTTAGAAAAGAGATAAATACGGACCTGGGAGCGATGGTAAAACTAATTCGTGAAGTAACGGATACCCCATGTGCAATAGGCTTTGGAATAAGTAGTCCAGAGCAGGCGGCACAGATGTCAAAGCTTGCCGATGGAGTTATTGTAGGAAGTGCCATTGTGAAAATTATTGCAGAATATGGGGATGCTGCCAAGGACGAATTATATAAGTATGTTTCGGATATGAAAGCAGCGATGCGTAAGGAAAATTGATTTGGAAATTATGTGAAAAAGATAGTTGACAAACAAGAAGTACATATGTATAATTAATCGAGTGTGAATACGAGAGCGTGTAGCTTTTGTAAGGAGACCAATATGTTAGTTAATTTATCTGATGTTTTAACATCCGAAGGAAAAACGATTAGACAAGAAGTTTCTATTGAAATGGATGTATTTAAAAGTCGTATGGGTGAGTATCCAATATTGGAGAAGAGTCCAGTTTCTTTTACCTTTGAAAATCGAGGAACAAATAAAGCGAATATTAAAGGAAATGCAGAAATTGTGTTAGACATGAATTGTGATCGTTGCTTAAAGGAAATGCCAGTCAAAGTGCAATTGGATTTTGAACGAGAGGTTTCTGTAGCAGAGGAACGTGAGGACGCAGAGGAAGATGATGATCAAGATGTAATGGAAGGTTATCAGCTAAATGTAGAGGTCCTAATTTACAACGAAATTTTGATGAACCAGCCGGAGAAGGTCTTATGTCAGCCAGAGTGCAAAGGAATTTGCAAAGTCTGTGGCAAGGATTTAAATGACGGGGAGTGTGGATGCGATACATTTGTCCCTGACCCGCGTATGGCGGTATTGCAAGATATCTTTAACGCGAATAAGGAGGTGTAACGATGTCTATATGTCCAAAAAATAAATCTTCTAAAGGTAGAAGAGATAAAAGAAGAGCAAACTGGAAAATGAGCGCTCCAACTTTAGTAAAATGTAGCAAATGTGGCGCACTTATGATGCCTCACAGAGTATGTAAGGCTTGTGGCTCTTACAATAAAAAAGAAATCATTAGCGTTGACTAATGAACGTTTAAAAGCTTCCTAAATTTAGGAAGCTTTTTTTATGCTATTGACATTTGTATTTCAAATCTTTAAGGTATTATATATGTGATACCATGAATCAAATATATTAATGAAAGAAGACGAAATATGGAAAGATATCAAGCAGTAATTGAAAGAAAAGGAATTAGCGGTAGCACATTGAAGCTTATTGCTATTATCATAATGTTTATAGACCATATTGGAGCTGTTATTGTGGAAAGAATGATTTTCAATATGCAATATATGGGACGCATAACAATAAGCGATAATCCAAGAATTACGTCATCCATTGATATGTCCACGTTACTCACAATAGACGATGTTCTTCGCGGCATTGGACGCCTAGGCTTTCCGATTTTTTGTTTCTTATTAATAGAAGGTTTTGTGCATACCAGAAATGCGAAGAAATATGCATTGCGTTTGGCAGCATTTGCCTTAATATCCGAAATACCATTTGATTTGGCCACTAGAGGCTATGTGATTAATGCAGGCTATCAAAATATATTCTTCACATTACTTATCGGACTTCTTGTAATGATGGCTTATGAGAAGATCGAATATACCGAAACTATTAATCGGTTTGGGAAAATTGCTTTATATATTGTTAGTTTACTAGCAGGTATGGGACTTGCAGAAGTTTTGCATACAGATTATCATGCAATAGGTGTAGGCGCAATTATGGCCCTTTATATTTTTAGAAAGAATAAAATTCATCAAATGATTGCGGGGTGTGCATGCTTTGCATATGAAATTACAGCGCCGCTTGCTTTTTTACCAATTGTATTTTATAACGGCAAAAGAGGTTGGAACATGAAATATGTTTTCTATGCCTTTTATCCAGTGCATTTGCTACTTTTGTACTTGATTGCGGTATGGACTGGAATAGCAGTGCTTTAGTGAAGTCTGATGAAGTAATACCCTTCGGGAGACGTTCTCACTTGGTTGTCTGACGTAACAGTACGTAGGGGCGCTGTAAGATATAGCCAGCACCTTCGGTGATAGATATAATAATGAACGCCTACAGCAAGTAAACTTGCGTAGGCGTTCATTATTATATCCGTCGCAAGCAACCTAGCTATATCTTCGTAGTACGCGCCCCAAGTGCTGACGCAGACAAACACTCCCCTCAGATATTTATTCATCAGACTTCGATAAATGCAGTGGCAAAGTGCAGAAAGGGCGTAGGGCATAAAATGCGTAAAGGTTGTTTGGGTTTTTGCTGTATAGGAAATAAAGATTCATTATGGCAAGTATCTGCTTAAAAGAATGTGTTTTATTGATTTTGGAATGTAATCTGATATGGCTGTATGCAAACAAAGATTCCTTAAGAACAGTGTCGAAAAGCGCTAGTATTTAAAGTGTGTCCTATACACTTTTATGTACTATTGCGCTTTTCATCAAGCGAGAGCGACTGTTCGGAGGAACTTTGTTTGCATACAGCATCGCTAATTACATTTGGAGAAACAATATATACACACTCGATTAAGTGTATTTTCAATATGGAAATTTGTTTCCTCACAATTTTATCTTGATTTTTATAAAGTGGTCTAGTATAGTAAAATAAGATGTTTTTATGTGGAAACCAATCCGCAGGGAAAGGAAGAAAAAATGTCAGAAATAGTTAAAGTTGCAGTGGATGCAATGGGTGGAGACAACGCCCCAGGAGAGATAGTAAAAGGTGCTGTAGAAGCAGTAAATGCCAATAAAAGCTTAAAGGTTTTTCTAGTTGGGCGTGAGGATGCTATAAAGGCTGAATTAGGCCAATACACCTATGATACGAATCAAATGGAAGTTGTTCATGCAGAGGAAGTAATTGAAACCGCTGAGCCGCCTGTTATGGCAATTCGAAAAAAGAAGGATTCTTCTATTGTAAAGGCTATGTATATGGTAAAGGACGGTACCTGTGATGCGTTTGTGTCAGCAGGAAGTACTGGAGCAATACTTGTAGGTGGCCAAGTAGTAGTAGGACGAATTAAAGGAGTAGAAAGAGCTCCACTAGCGCCACTTATTCCAACGAAGGACGGAGTATCACTTTTAATTGACTGTGGTGCGAACGTAGATGCAAGAGCATCTCATTTGGTGCAATTTGCAAAAATCGGTTCCGTTTATATGGAAAATGTAATGGGAGTAAAAAATCCTAAAGTGGGTATTGTAAATATTGGTGCAGAAGAAGAAAAAGGAAATGCATTAGTAAAAGAAACCTTCCCATTACTTAAAAATTGTCCAGAAATTAATTTCATTGGAAGTGTGGAAGCAAGAGACATTCCAGAAGGCGTTGCAGATGTAATTGTTTGTGAAGCATTTGTTGGAAATATAATTTTAAAATTATATGAAGGTGTCGGAGCAACTTTGATTAGTAAAGTAAAAAATGGCATGAGGTCTACCTTAATCAGTAAAATTGGTGGTTTTTTAGTAAAGCCAGCATTGAAAAAGACCTTAAAATCCTTTAGTACGGATGAATATGGTGGAGCTCCACTTCTTGGATTAAATGGTTTGGTTGTTAAAACACATGGTAGCTCTAAAGCGATTGAAATTAAAAATTCAATCCTACAATGCGTCACATTTAAAGAGCAGAAAATCAACGATAAAATTAAAGAAAACATAACATTAGAAGATTAGGAAAGAAGGACTTTTAAATGGAATTCGAAAAATTAAAACAAATTATTGCAGACGTATTAAATGTTGATCCAGAAGAAATTACAATGAACACAACATTTTCAGACGACCTAGGAGCGGACTCCTTAGATGTATTTCAAATTGTAATGGGAATTGAAGAAGAATTTGATATCGAGGTTCCACCAGAAAAGGCAGAAAAGATAGCGACAGTTGAAGAAGCAGTAGAACTAATCAAAGCAGCTATTAACTAATTGATAACAAAGATATTCGCAAAGTATTCCTAAAATTTTTTGGGAATACTTTGTTTAATGAGAGGGAGTTTCGTGGTGCAGGAATATACTGTAGAAGAATTGCAAAGAAGAATTGGATATACATTTTCAAATAAAGATTTGCTAATACAGGCAATCACACATAGCTCCTTTTCAAATGAGCAAAGAATTAATAAGGCAGAGCATTATGAGCGACTAGAGTTTCTTGGTGATGCTGTATTAGAATTAGTATGCAGTGAATACCTCTTTTTTCATTATCCAGAAGAACCAGAAGGGAAACTAACAAAGCTTCGAGCATCTACCGTATGTGAACCATCCTTGGCATTTTGTGCTAGAGACCTGGAAATCGGAAAGTTCCTTCGTTTGGGTAAAGGAGAAGAAGCGACTGGAGGAAGGGATAGAGAATCCATTATTGCGGATGTTATGGAGGCTATCGTGGGAGCTATCTTCTTAGACAGAGGAATTGAAGAAGCCAAAAAATACATAAACAAGTTCATTTTAGCGGATTTAGAAGACAAACAGCTATTTTTTGACAGTAAGACCCATTTGCAAGAACTTTTGCAAAGAGATTTGAAAAAAGAGTTTCATTATGAATTATTAGACGAAACAGGACCAGAACATGAAAAAACATTTTCGGTGGCGGTTATTGTGGAGGATGAAGCCATCGGAAAAGGTACTGGAAGAACAAAAAAAGCGGCAGAACAGCAAGCGGCGTATGAGGCGCTTATATTTCTGAAAGATAAAAGAAAGAATTAATTCGGGGATAAAAAATGTATTTAAAAAGTATTGAGGTATATGGATTTAAATCTTTTGCAAACAAAATAAATTTTCAATTCCATAATGGTATTACAGGTATTGTTGGACCAAATGGAAGTGGAAAGAGTAATGTTGCGGACGCGGTGCGTTGGGTACTTGGTGAACAACGTATAAAACAGCTTAGAGGGGCATCCATGCAGGATGTTATTTTTTCTGGTACAGAAACTAGAAAGCCATTAAGCTATGCTTATGTAGCAATTACGCTAGATAATGCTGACCATCAGCTAGCGATTGACTATGATGAGGTTACCGTTGCAAGACGTATTTATCGTTCTGGAGAGAGTGAATATCTGATTAATGGAACATCATGCCGTTTGAAAGATGTTAATGAGCTTTTTTACGATACAGGTATTGGTAAAGAAGGCTATTCTATCATTGGTCAGGGACAAATTGATAAAATTTTAAGTGGTAAACCCGAAGAACGTCGAGAGCTATTTGACGAGGCGGCGGGTATTGTTAAATTTAAAAGAAGAAAATATGCAGCGCAGAAAAAACTAGAAGATGAACAACAGAATTTAGTGCGTGTGAAGGATATATTAACAGAGCTTGAAAAACAGGTGGGGCCGTTAGAAAAGCAATCTGAAGTAGCCAAGGTATACTTAAAGAAAAAGGAAGAATTAAAAACCTTAGATGTAAATGTATTTTTACTAGAAAATAATCGCTTAAAGGAACAGCTTCAGTCAGTAGATGAAAAGTATAATCTAGCGAACAAGGATTTAAGCGAAGCCTCAGAAAAGTATGAGGGAATTAAAGAAGAGTACGAGCGCGTAGAAGGTGAAATAGAAGCCCTAGATGAAGCGATTGAAATGGCACGAACTAATTTAGCTGACACAAGCGTACTTAGAGGTAAGCTAGAAGGAGAAATTAACGTCCTAAAGGAACAGATTAATTCTGCAAGGGGCAATGAAAATCACCTAAAGAATAGACAAAACAGCGTACAGGCAGAAATAGATGCCAAAAATGTAGATAAGGATGCGATACTAGGAGATAAGAAAGCCATTGATGAACAGGTTAACCAGATAATGGAGACCAGAGATGAAGTTAAGGGTTTACTTTTGTTTGTGCAAAATAGAATCGCAGCCTTAAATGAGAGCATTGAAAGTGGCAAGAATACAATTATTAATGAATTGAATCAGCGTGCTACCATAAAGTCTAAAATTGGACGTTATGATACCATGATGGAACAAATTGCAATTCGCAAAGCCGAGCTTAATTCTAGACTTCTTAGAGCGAAGTCCGATGAAGCAGAACAAGCCGAGAATATTAAGCGACTACAACAAGAATTTGAAGAAGTAACAGTGAAATTAGGAACCATGAATGAACAAGCCGCCACTATGGAAACAGAGCTTGGCGATATTCGTGAAAGTCTAAATAAAAAAGATGCAAAGCTAAGAGAGTCACAGCAGCTTTATCATCAAGAAAAATCAAAACTAGAAGCATTATCTAACTTAACCGAGCGTTATGATGGCTATGGTGGTAGCGTTAAGAAAGTAATGGAACAAAAGGATAATGAAAAAGGTATTGTCGGCGTTGTTGCGGATATTATTAAAGTAGATAAAAAATACGAAACAGCGATTGAAACAGCGCTAGGTGGAAATATTCAAAACATTGTTACTGATAATGAAGATACTGCTAAGAAAATGATTGGTTACTTAAAGAGTAACAAGCTTGGTCGTGCAACTTTTTTACCGTTAACAAGCATTACGAACCCACAAGATTTTAAAAATCCAGATGCCCTTAAAGAAAAAGGGGTTATAGGTATGGCGGATGAGCTTGTGGATATAGATATAAAGTACAAAGATGTCGCAAAGGCTATGTTAGGACGTATTGTTGTTATTGATAACGTAGATAATGCGGTAAAGATTGCTAAAAAATTTGATTACGGAATTAGAATGGTTACAATCGAAGGTGAACTCTTAGTTCCGGGTGGTGCTATTAGTGGTGGTGCTTTTAAAAACAATAGTAATCTTTTAGGTAGACGCCGTGAAATCGAAGAATTAGAGAAAAGGGTCAAAGAACTGATTGAAACCACAGAAAGTTTGAATCAGGAAATTGAAGATACCAAGGACAAACGTAATAA
>JAVBUZ010000173.1:0-2677 GCA_031554725.1 Lachnospiraceae bacterium
CCAGATTTAAGTACCAACGTTTTTCTACACTGCTCTTAAGGAATTGTATTTTCGTTATTGTACCGCCCTCAAAAATTTGGTTATAGAAGATACATAAGTATAGGTTAATGAAAAATCTCAACATTTTTTTTTCTGTCATAATCTTAAAAAGAAAATATAAAAGACTGTTTAAAATAATAAAATCTATCTTGTCTTTCCATTTAGGGCACGTTTTCCCTTGGATGAATCACGCAATGGTGCGTAAAATCTGAAACTACCAGATTTAAACACCAGCGGATTCAAACAGCCCTTCAATGGAAATGAAAGATAGATTTTTTTATAAAACTTTCAGATTTACTTCTCAATTACCACCTGTGCCGCGGCATCAAAGGTAGAGAGACCGGTGCTACCTGTGGAGGTGCGATACATAGGAACGGTGGTTCCAAACAAGTTACAATATACATACTTGGAGGTCATATTTATAGAAGTGTAATTTCCTTTAGCAACTTCCTCAAGAAAAGTACCGTCGGTGTTCATTTTCATAAGGGCTGGGTCTGTGGCAGAGTTTTTCTGATAATAAACATAGCCATATCCAACGTTAAAGCAATCTACACGATCCTGAGTTAATATTTCAACAGTATTAGTAGTTAGAGAATAGCGACAAAGCTTATAGTTATTTGAAACATCTAGGTAATAAATGAATCCATTGTCGTAGACTGGATACCATAGGTTGCCATCCCAAATGACGGATGAGGAACCGGTGTTAGGGTCAAGTGCATATAGATAGTGGTTTGCACCAGTATTATTATAATAAATTTGTCCATTTACAACACAAGAAGGGTTCGTGGCAGTCTTATCAATTAAGAGGGATTCGCTTTTATCGATTTTGACCTTATAAAATTCAGGAGTTTTTGTAGAAGAGGTAACATAAAAAATATAATTGTCTACTAGCTGCATGTCATAGACATAGTCTCTAGACAAGCAAAAGGCCTTTTTACCATTTAATAACGAGCGGTAAAGACCATGTGAAGTTCTTACATAGCCTAAGCCTGAGCTACCAGAAGGTGCATTTTGAAAATAGAATAGATAATCCCCGGCAGCACATATATGGTTCGTTTCAGCATTATTTAGCTTTTTGATATTGGTTCCATCAGATTTCATAGAGTAAAGGGCACCACTGTCATAAGCATTTGAAAAGTAAACAGTCCCATTGTATTCACAAAAGAGCCCCTTGTTGTTTAGGTTTCCAGCGGTGTTGCCAACACTGCCGCGGGGGATTTCCTTTACTTTATCCTTTTGCATTGAAAAGATTCCTAGAGCTGCAAGTACAGAAAATATGAGAAGAGTGATAAGCACCGCTTTTAGGTTTTTTTTCATAATATTTACCCCGTCTTTTCTTTGATTTCATATGTAACCATGTGGGTCCGCATATGTAGCTATGCGCGCCCACATATGTAACTATGCGTATCCACATGGTTACATGCGTGCCCACATATGTCCACATATGTAACTATACAGTTTAGCCATAAGCTCGTTTTTGCTACGCAAAAGCTCGCTAATGTCAGAGCGCCATATGAATTAATAATAACCTATGCCTTTGCAAGCGAGCTTGCGCGGCAGCGGTTATTATTAATTCGCATGGCTAAACTGTATAGTTACATTATAACATTAATAGGCTTGCTATCAAGAATAATTTGGTATAAGATAAAAGATAATATTTTGATAAAGGAGCCTATATGGATTTAATAAACTTACGAGAAAAAATTGATGAAATAGATAAAAAAATTGTGGATTTGTATGAGCAAAGAATGGAAGTTTCTAAGCAGGTTGCAGAGTTTAAGATTGAAACTGGGAAAAAGGTTTTTGACAAGCAACGTGAAATCGAGAAACTGGAAAAGGTAAAATCGCTTACTCATAGTGAATTTAATGCCCATGGAATAGAGGAATTATTTGAACAAATTATGGCAATTAGCCGCAAGCTACAATATCAGCTTTTAACAGAAAGTGGCAGCATGGGCAAGTTGCCATTTATTGGGATGGAAAACCTAGAGACACAAAATTCAAGGGTGGTATTCCAAGGCGCAGAAGGTGCTTACTCACAAGCGGCTATGTTACAGTATTTTGGTGAAAGTGTGAATAGCTTCCATGTGGAAACTTTTAGGGATGCCATGGCAGCTCTTGATGAAGGGAGTGCTGATTTTGCAGTTCTTCCGATTGAAAATTCCACAGCAGGAATTGTGAGTGAAATATATGATTTATTAGTTGAATACGAAAATTACATTGTTGGTGAACAGATAATTAAAATAGAGCATTGCTTATTAGCGGCACCAGGAACTAAAAAGGAAGATATAAAAAGAGTATATTCTCATCCTCAATCCTTAATGCAGTCTGCAAGATATCTTGGAAATTACGATTGGCAGCAGATTAGCATGCAAAATAATGCCTTTGCGGCTAAGAAGGTAGCGGAAGAAGGGGATGTGACTCAAGCGGCAATTGCAGGGGAACATGCAGGTAAAATATATGGACTTGAGGTATTGGAGAAGGGCATTAACCAATCGGATACTAACTCCACAAGATTTATTATTGTAACGAACCAAAAAGTCTTTAAAAAGGATGCTAAGAAGATAAGTATTTGCTTTGAAGTACCTCATAAGAGCGGATCTTTATATCATATGCTTTCTCACTTTATCTATAATAA
>JAVBUZ010000151.1:0-17243 GCA_031554725.1 Lachnospiraceae bacterium
CTACTCTTGGTGATAAACTAAAAGATCGAAACAATATTTATAAATGTATCTTTATTTGTTCTCTCGTGGTAACTGCTCTTACTATTTTAACAAACGGAATTAAAAATGGTTACGTAGTAATTGCTCTTGTATTATTATTTATTGTAAATGCTGGATACGGCGGTGGTTTTAGTAATGTTCCTGCTCTTTTATCTGATCATTTCGGAATGAAGTCAATTAGCCGTGTACACGGTCTTGTTCTTTCTGCTTGGGCTTTTGCAGGTTTAACAGGTAACCAGTTAGCAACTTACATTGTAAACCACACCGGAAGCTTTATCGATGATGGGCAAGGTCATATGGTTAACCCTGTTGGATACCAAAATGTACTTTATGTAACTGGAGCTTTATACCTTGTTGCATTGTTAGTTAGTATTTTTGTAGTTCCATCTATCAAAAATATTAAAAAAGAAGAAGTATAAATAATCCATTATAAATTAAAGAGCGCATTGAGTGTCCATGAGACATTCCAATACGCTCTTTTTTAGTATAAGTTAGATAATATATTGATCTACTAATTCATTTTGCCAATCCACCAAATCTGATAATTTGATTCCTTCAAGTACCGTGTCTACTGCCTCATCTAATTTTTCCCAGATTTTAACAGTTACACATCTATCTTTATTTTCACACTCTACCCCGCCCGCACCAACGCAATCTGCCGAAGAAAGACTTCCCTCCATCGTCCTTAAAATCATTCCAACAGTATATGCTTCTGGTGGTCTAGATAATTTATACCCACCTTTTGCACCTCTACTACTTAGTACGAAGGAAGCCTTATGAAGTGTCGCCACAATCTGTTCTAGATATTTTTCTGATATTTGCTGACGTTTTGCTATATCCTTTATTTTTATGGATTCACCATCATAATAGATTGCTAAATCTAACATAAGCTTAATTGCATATCTTCCCTTTGTTGAAATTCTCATAAGCATCCCTTCTAGTCTGTGCAATAAACCTTACTTATTTGTAAGTAAATTTACTACCAGACTTGATATTTTTACTAGCTCATCAAGCGTTGTGTACTCTTCTACAGAGTGCACTTTATTCATTGCTGTCGCAAGAACAAGCCCACTAATTCCATGTTTCGCAAATACATTATTATCACTTCCACCAAAGGTTTTGACAAAATCTGTCTGAATATCAAGCTCTTCACAGGCTTTTTCAAATCTAACAACCGCCTGACTATCTCTTGGTGTTTCATAAGCCTCAATTTGGACTTCTTGTCTCCAGTTTAAATTGGCTCCATATAAATTAGCTGTTTCCTGAAATAGCTCTTTATATTCATTGGCTATTTTTAATGCCTTATTATGCTGCAAGCTACGTACTTCCCCTTTAACAAGACATTTGCTTGGAACAATATTTATTCCTTCGCCACCTTGTATCAATCCTATATTTGCAGTCGATTCTTCATCAATTCTTCCTTGTTTCAGTTTAGCTATCGCATTGGCTGCTATTCCTATTGCATGGATACCCTCTTCAGGTGCAAAACCTGCATGTGCTGCTTTACCCAAAACTTCTGCTTCAAAGGATAAAATGGTGGGAGCCGCATAGGCCGCACCACCTACTTTTCCGCTTAAATCAAGCACATAAGCCTCTTTTGATTTTATATTTGAGTAGTCGTACTTTTTTGCCCCTTCACAGTATACCTCTTCGCTAACCGTAAAAAGTAGTTCAAAGTCTCTGTGCTTGATGCTATTTTCTTTTAAATATGATATTGCCTCTAATATAGCTGTAATTCCTGCAAAATCATCTGCTCCAAGAACCGTAGTTCCATCACTTGTTATGGTTCCATTCTCATGAAAAATTGCCCTTTTCCCAAAAGCTGGCATAACCGTATCCATATGTGCAGATAAAAGGATTGATGGACCTTCTATATCCCCTTTTACATAGGCATATAAATTTCCTGTATTAGAACCACACAGCTTTCCATTCCTGTCCTCAGAAAGCAGTATTTCGTTTTGCTCAAATCTATTCTTCAAATACTCTGCTACCTGTTTCTCTGCAAAAGAAGGTGAGTCTATGCTTACTAGCTCTTGAAACGTTTTCCCAATTTTCTTTTTATCAACCATATTTCCCTCCATCTATAACAAGCTTTTAATACTTCCACTTTATTACCTTTTTTTGTAATTGTAGCACGAAAATATTTAAAATTGTTACCACCAGAGCAATTAAAATGATGCCTGCAATAACCCTTGTATAGTCTGCATAATCAGAATACTTCTTGACAAAATATCCTAATCCCGAGCTTGCCCCTAGCATCTCTGCTCCGGTTAAGCATAGCATTGCAGATGTTAGCGAAATAGACAGCCTACCAATTACATCTGGTAAGGAATAAGGCAAAATAATCTTAAAAAGCATAGTTGGCAAAGAGACATTCATTGCTTTTGCAGAATCTATTATTTTGTGGTCAATACTACCAACTCTGGCAATCATACTCATAAAATTAGGCCAAAAGACTGCCGAAAAAATAATGAAAATAGACGCTACCCGAAAAGATGGCATAATTGCTACCACATATGGCGTGTATACAAGCGGTGGTATGCTACTTATCACCCTGGTAATTGGTAAAAAGGTTTCCCTTAATCTTGGTACATATCCCACCAACAGGCCACCAAATATTCCAAGCGCCATGGCGTAGAATATGCCCTGTAATAAAATCTGCATAGAGCTTATAAAGCCTTCTAACATATCTTTTCCATTTACATAAAAGATGCTAAAAACATTCTCTGGTGGTGGAACCAAAACAGGATGTGTCCATCCCAGTTTTGACATAACCTCCCACACAATCAGTAATGCATATACAACAATTACAATGTCTGATGTACTTTTCTTTTTTGTTTTTAGATAGGTTACTAGGTAAATCAGCTCTATAAGTATAACCGTGATTAAAAATGCTTCTGGTGTTTTGTGTTTTTCAGTAGCTGGTAGCCCATAAATCAATGCTAATAGTGCTGCGAACAGTATATTTGATAAAATCATATGACCACCTCTTCACTTCCAATTTTATCTGCTACATTCTGGTAAAAGAGTTTCATTAGCTGATTATGTAATTCCAGATACTCCTTATTTCCTATTAGGGATTCTTTGGTTCTTGGTCTTTCTATATTAACTTTTACATCTGCCTGAATGTTTTTATCACCCATAAATATAATTCTATCTGCCAGCAATATTGCTTCTTCTATATCATGAGTAACAAAAAGAACCGTCTTTTTTTCTTCCTTGGCTAGTCTAGCAATTAGCTCCTGCAATTCTTTTCTATTTTTAGGATCTATTGCACCAAAAGGTTCATCCATTAGAAAAATATTTGAATTAGCTGCCATAACTCTTGCAATAGCTACCCTTTGCTGCATGCCCCCTGATAGCTGCGCTGGGTACTTATTCTTTGCATCACTAAGTCCCACCCTATTTAGATAAAATTCCGCCCTTTGCAAAAGCTCCTTTCGATTACCAAGGTATTTACTCTGCTTCATGGCAAAAACAATATTGCGTGTGGCATCCATCCAAGGAAATAAAGAGTAGTGTTGAAATACGACACCTCTGTCATTCCCTGGTCCTTCTATTTTCTTTCCATCAATAAATGCCGTTCCATTGCTCGCTTTATTAAGACCTTCAATTACACTTAACAATGAACTTTTACCACAACCGGAAGGGCCAATAATACATACAAACTCACCTTCTTCAACGGAAAGATTCACTCCCTCAAAGGGTGTATAGCTTTCACCTGAATCCGTATATGTAAGTGTTAGGTTTTCTAATTTTATTTTTTCCATACCCTAATTTATTCCTTCCAAGTCTTCATAAATCTTTTGTTATTGTAGTGCGGTATAAAATGCATTTTCTGGATACTTTTTGATTAACTGATTTAAAGCCTCTTCGTATATTGAAGTATCAATGTACTTTTCAATTTCAATATCGCCTTGAAAATATCCTGCGTCTACTAATGAATTATAATACTCAACAATCCCCTCCCTATTAGGATCAAGGGTCATAATCGTTCTATTTTTAAATAGATATTGCTCCACATACTCTTCGGTTTGATTTGAATATGTTGCAAGATAGCTAATAATTTCGGCTCTATTACTTTCATTTTGATAATATTCCAATGCTCTTATGTTAGCCTTGGTAAATGCAATAAGCTCATCCTTCTTATCCTGTAGAGTGCTTCTTGAAGTAACCTGACGGCAACATACATACATAGGTACCAATTCTCCAACCTCATAAACGATATCTACAGAATCCGCATATTTTTCAGCAAATTCTGCTGGTAAAAATCCTAACTGTGCTTCACCCTTCTTAACCGCTTCTGCCACATTTATCTGGCTATCTACTTCCATAACTTTAATAGAGTCGATGTTTATACCTTGCTTTTCTAAATATCCTCTAGACACTACCCAAGCAGTATCCGCACGTACTGTTGCAATGGTAATATCCTCATACTTAGTAATATCTTTGTATTCCTCTACATTTTCAGGTTTTGCTATAATTGCTCCACCTTCTGCTGCTGTTCCTTCAAAAATTACTAGATCAGAGCCATTTGCAATAAAGTTTAGGTCTGGTACAATTCCCGTTCCCCAAATGTCAATTTCATTTTTATTGGTACTAATGGAGGTTAGTGCTGAGGTTGCATCCTGCACCTCTTTAAATTCTACTTTTACACCCTCTTCTTCGTAATAACCCAAGTGGTCTGCAAGTAGTACAACTGCTGTTCTAATTGTTCCTGGCATAATTCCAAATGTTAATGTCTTATTACTTTCACTTTTTGTATTACCGCAACCTACTACTGTCCATACCAAAGATAGTACTAGTGCTAATGTTAATAATTTATATTTTTTCATAATCTCTCTCCTCATAAAAACTAATCATATAAATCCGAGGAAATATATCTTTCCCCAGAGTCTGGAATAATTGTTACAATTACTTTTCCTTCGTTTTCTGGCCTTCCTGCAACCTTGGCTGCGGCCCAAAGAGCTGCTCCCGCAGATATTCCTACGGAAATTCCTTCTTTTCTTGCACTAAATCTAGCGAAGGAATATGCATCCTCATCTGTTACTGTAATTACTTCATCAAACAAGGATTCATCTGTTACTGGTGGTGTTTCGCCACCTCCAATTCCTTGTATTTTGTGTGGTCCTGGCCTACCTCCCGATAAAACGGGACTACCAGCAGGTTCCACTGCAATTATTTTTATATTCGGATTTTTACTTTTTAAATACCTTCCTGTGCCAGTGATGGTTCCACCGGTACCAGAGGCTGCCACAAAAATATCAATTTCTCCGTCCGTATCTTCCCAAATTTCTGGTCCCGTTGTTTCTTCATGTGCCTTAGGGTTATATGGATTCCCCCCTTGGCCAGGATTAAACGCGTTCGCTGTCTGCTCGAGAAGTTCTTTTACCTTTGCACCTGCACCTGCCATGTTTTGCTGGGCAGATGTAAGCTCCACCCTAGCACCATATGATTTTAGTATAGCAATTCTTTCCTTACTCATATTTTCTGGCATTGCAATAATCGTTTTATATCCCTTTGCTGCTGCCACCATGGCAAGACCTATTCCTGTATTACCACTAGTTCCCTCAATAATAGTGGCTCCTGGCGTTAGGCTGCCATCGCGCTCAGCTTGCTCAATCATATTTTTTGCAATTCTAGACTTTACACTAAATCCTGGATTAAGAAACTCTAGTTTTCCTATTACCCTTCCATAAGTGTTATATTCCTTTTCGATGGCATGAAATTCAACTAAAGGTGTATGCCCAACCAAATCAAGGATGCTATTATATATTTTACTCATGCCAATCCCCCATTCCCTCTTAATTCGTGTGTCTTAAAAACTTTTCATTTGGCGTTTTGCTTAAATTTTTCCTATCCTGTGGCTGAGACCAAAATTCTTCATATGGAATCTGATCCACAAATCTGGTATTAAAGTCAGCAAATAAGTTCTCCTTACTTCCGCGTCCCCTTGAAAAATCTCTAAAGTATGTATTATTTTTAAAAGCAGGTATCTCGTATAAATCTCTTGCATATGCCCAAATATTTTCATAATCTACCACACGCTTTTTTGTTGGTCCCAAGTTTCTGTAATAATGGGTATCCCACCTTGCCAAGGTTACAAAAAATCTTACATCACTGTCTGTAACATAATCTCCAAAGAGAAAACGATTCTTTGATAATCGCTGCTCTAACTCATCCATTGCCTGAAAGAAATCATCAAAAGCCTCCTGGTAAGCAATTAGAGATTGGCAAAATGCCATTCTGTAGTGCGCATTGTTGATATTTGGAAATAGCCAATCGTTAAAATCATTTATTTCCTGTCTTAGGCCTTCTGGATATAAATCAGGCGCATCTTTACTTTGAAATGGACGAAAAGCCACTTCCAAATAGTTTGTCAGTCTATGGTAGTCATTATTAACTACTTTTTTGGTTGTTACATCAACAAATGCTGGTACCGTGCATCTACCCGTGTAATTTGGATCTGCATTATAGTAAGCTTCACTTAAGAATTTAATTCCAAGAGCTGGATCCTCATAATTTACATCATAAGGAAATCCCCATCCATAGGTATTGCTTTCCCCCGTATGATCTACAATATTAATACTAATTGCATCCTCTAACCCAAGTAGCTCTCTCACAATAGATGCTCTATTTGACCAATGGCATCCCTTTGCCCACAAAAGACGGTATTTTCCGCTCTCTGCCTTTAGCTGTTCTTCGCCCTCACCAAACGCTTGGGTAAAATGATTGGGTTGCCTTACAAATGCACCTCTCTCATCAATTTCACTTTTTGTTTCTTTGGGTCTAGCTTTTACACCTCTTTCAGCCGCAAACTTTTCTGCTAGCTCATCTGTATAGCCCTTTTCCCCTTTTTCTATGTTCTCATCCACTCTTTTAATTCCACAGCATGACATATCTTTTTCCTCCTCATATTTCCCTTTACATACCTTTATAACTAATTATTGGCAAATAGTGCAGTTGAAAGGTATCTGTCTCCAGAATCTGGCAGTATAACAACAATATTCTTTCCTGCATTTTCTGGTCTTTTTGCTAGAATGCTTGCCGCTTTAAGTGCTGCTCCTGATGATATTCCAACAAGGATTCCTTCGCTAACAGCAAATCTTCTACCCTCTTCAAATGCATCCTCATTTTCAATAGTAATAACTTCATCATAAATTCCTTTATTTAAAACCTCTGGCACAAAACCTGCGCCAATACCTTGTATTTTATGTGCACCTGACTGTCCACCAGATAAAACAGGACTTGACGCTGGTTCAACTGCAACTATCTTTACATCAGCTTTTTTCTCTTTTAAGTATTCTCCAACACCTGTGATTGTTCCACCTGTGCCTACACCCGCAACAAAAATATCTACGTTTCCATCTGTTTGATTCCATATTTCTGGTCCGGTTGTTGTCTTATGCACTGCTGGATTTGCAGGGTTTACGAATTGTCCTAAAATAACAGCTCCTGGAATCTCTTTAGATAATTCTTCTGCTCTTGCAATAGCACCCTTCATGCCCTTGGCTCCTTCTGTTAACACCAATTCAGCACCGTAAGCTTTTAGCAAGTTTCTTCTTTCAACGCTCATGGTATCTGGTAGTGTAAGAATTGCTCTATAGCCTTTTGCTGCTGCCACGGACGCAAGACCTATTCCTGTATTTCCACTAGTTGGCTCGATTATGGTAGAACCCTCTTTTAAAATGCCCTTCTTTTCAGCATCTTCAATCATTGCAAATGCAATTCTATCTTTTACAGAACCTGCTGGATTTAAATATTCCAGTTTTGCTAAAATTGTAGCTTCTGTAGCTTCTGCTTTTTTGCTGTAACCATTTAGCTTTAATAATGGTGTACCTCCGATTAATTCTAATGCACTTTCTTTAATTTGACTCATAACCTTACCTCCACTTATTTGTATTCCTACTATTCTAATAGGTTTTGTATGTTTTGCATTATACATACGATTTTGATCGCTGTCAATAGGTTATTTTAAATTTAGCCATTTTAAATTTTAGTTATTCAGCGCCCATGATAAACAAGGACAAGAGCGCGGGCATATAATATATAAACTACTAATTTATTCAAAGGACTGAAAATATATGACTAAAAAATTTAAATATTTAAATTTCCTCTGTTTGCTTATGCTAATACCTACCCTTTTTCCGCCTCTAACACTCCACGCCGCCTCGCCTACAGTAAGTCTTACTGTAGATGGTGTTCCCTACCGTAGCTACACTTCCCTTCAAGAAGCCCTAAATATGGTTGAACCTTTAAGCGGTACTGATTTTCTTATCGAAATTGCCTCGGGAGTCGTTAGTGATCCCTCTTATATTGTTCAAGAGCAAGGTAAAAATCTTACCATTCGTCCAATGCCTGGTGCCAATGTAACTATTACAAATACCATACACGTTGATGGCAATGCCCTCTATTCTGATAGTGCAGGGGTTATGCTTCAAGATCTTTATTTTGATTTCAGTGCCGCTAGTTCACCCTCAAACTGTATTTTCCTTACTAACGCTGCTGGTGCACGTTCTTATGTGCACAATTTCGTTGTTAGTGCTTGTAGCTTTAAGGGCATTTACGGAACAACCGTTGCTCTTCAAAGTGTCGCTGGTGGTATAAGAAATATTTCTATGATAGATTGTATCGGGGAAGATCTTCATAGCCCCGCACAGCTAAGGGCTCTTGCAGGAACTGGATGGATTGAAAACTGTAATTTTACTCATACACTTGAAGGAATTAACATCTATGGTCCTGGCAATCTCGACATTAGTAATTTCTATCTTAAGGCAACTACCTATGCAGTCCGCGTAGGTCAGGCGGCAGGTGATGTAACAACGTCAGGTGCTTTAACCATTAATAATAGTATTTTAGAATCCGCTTCCCTTACTGATGGAACTCTTATATTAAGAAATAATGTTCCTGAATCCGTAAATATCATACACTCTAATATCACAAATACAGCAACTCCAAGTACTGCTATACAAAATACAAATGCTCAAATTGCAAGCTCATTTATAATTAATATTGTCGAAAGTAATATTGTTGGTAATATTACAAACATTGCTGTTAACTCCATTAGAATCATTGATTCTCCTAACGTACCAAACGGTCCAGTTAGTGTACTTCCACAGCCTACCAATTGGTGGTTGCTACTTCTTTTATTTATTCCTCTTGGTATAATTGCTGGGCTGCTTGTATTTGTTTTAGTTTCAAATATTCTTCATATTATTATATGTCTGTCCACAGGACGTCCTTGCCGTCGCAGACAAGGCTGCCCGAAAAAATGTAAGTCGCCTGGTTGTACTAGATAATTTGTAAAAACACCTCAAAAAAACAGGACTTATATCAGTAAGCACTGGTATAAATCCTGTTCTAAATTAATTTATTTTTAGTTTTTAATAAACGGAATACATATTTCCACACTTCCTTTGTCATTCTCTGCATCCCATTCTACATATGCTTCTAAGGTAGGAAGATTATCTTTTTTAATTCCATACATATCTAGCAGCTTGTTATTAATGTACCACCATGCATTTCCCAACAAATCTTCGGAGGTTTTGCCTGTCAATGAATAGATAACCCACTGATGTGCCGGATAATCAAAAGAGTCCAATCCTTCGACATCTCCATCAAATTCAACTGCTACCATATTATCATTACTTCCATCTTCCCCGAATCCGAAACACAATCCACAAAAGGGATTGCCCGTTTGTAGGCTCTCCATCTTTTCTATTGTTCCATCTTCTCTGGCAACTCCCCATGCACCTCCACCATTCGGTGTCATGCACCTTCTTCCAACCATATGAAATGCCTCACGCCGAACAAACATAACATCTGTGTTTTCTCTCTTTAGCTTTTCAACAATGTTTTTTGAACAAATACTCTCGGTTAAAGATATAATCTCTGGGATTTGGGGTTGATAATTTATCACATCCTCTGAACTACTTTTTGCTAAACTATCCATCTTCATATCCTCCTAATATTTTTATATAATATAACTTATTTTCACACAAACATATTATCATTTTGTTTCAAAATAATCTTACATATAAATTCAAGATTGGATACTTAAATCCGTATTGGGTTATATATATTCCATATATCTCATTCTCATTTATTTCAAATCCATGTTCTTTAACAAATGACAACAGCTTGTTTTTCATGATGTCATACTCTACAATACCGTTTCCAGATATAATGATATATTTTCCTTCTGCAAGCAAAATTACACTATTTCTTCTCCATTCGGAGGTACTATCTATTTCCTTTGGTAACTTGATTCCAGCAATTACTTTATCTGCTTTTTTATTTATAAGAAATTCATCTATTTTCCATAAAAAATTTTTTTCCTCTTTGTTGAGTAATCCTAGCACTTTCCGTGATGCTTCTTTTTCCGCATTTTTTCCGGTTGCTGATGCAAATAAAAAGTTCTTTTGTTGACAACTTTCTATTTTAATCATCGCGGCGTTGGGGTTTATGGTAATAGGCAAATACAAACGTAGTTTACTTGGCTTATTATCCTTTACTATATATTCTTCTAGATACTCATTTTGGGACATGCAATATATGCTCTGGGGTAACCACTCATGGGATAAGTAATTCCATGCTTTATTTATTTTAGCTATCTCATAGGATACTGTTGTGCTTGCATAAAAGTCTTGTTGTATGTAACATTCTTCACCTACCTGGAAATCCTCAATATAAAGCTTATAGCAAAAATCTTTGCCTTTTTGCATTCCATTTCTCCCGAAAATCCGCCCTGAATATTCAGGAATTATTTGGAATAGATGTTTCAACGCACGGTCTTCAATTCCTTTTAATTGTGAATCATAGTAATGGATACAACTTAATTTTTGAAACTTTTCCTGCTTTACTTCTATATCAAATGCATTTCCATTTGTGCTCATGGGAAAAAAATAGTATTGTTCTTTTGATTTGTACTCCGTGATTGTCATGCCTAAGATGCCTTTTATAGCTCTACATAAGGCTTGCTGCGAAGAGTAGCCGCAATCGTAGGCGATTTGAATTAGGGAAAAATCCGAGTTTTTTACTAAGTATAGAGCGTTGGAAAGTTGTCGGCGACGTATATATTCTTTTACTGGGTAGCCAATTAGGTTATAGAAGTCTCGATAAATGGTAGACTTTGATAGAAAGCCATTTTTTTCTAAATGTTCAATTGTTACATTTTCATATAAATGGCTTTCTATAAAATTACATAGGGATTTTACTTCATGTTCTTTGTTTGTTTGCATGTTATCACCAATGTTTCTTGTTTTACTCAAGAGGGACAATTTATAAGTTAACATCCACTTTCATCTTCTATTTACTATTCCACCTTCTGAAATGCGCCCTTTGGACAGAAGTTTTTACATTTTCCACACATAATGCAAAGTGCATGATCAATGACAGGTAGTGAATTATTATCCTTTTGGGAAATAGCTCCCTGAGGACATATAGCCATTGCTGGACACTTATGATTTTGAGGACATAATTCTTCATTTACAATAATTTTCATTTGTACTTCCTCCGTTTCCTTAGTTTAATATTACACATCACAATAGTTTTTCTTTAACACATAAATAATTTCTTCCACTCTCTTGTCTGCAATAGAATAAGTGACCGTTTGCCCTGATTTGTTAAAATCCAAAATACTATGAGCCTTAAGTAAGGACAAATGCTGTGATAATGCAGATTGCGTAATATTTGGTACTTTTTTTGCAAGTTCACTAACAGACATTGGACGCTCCATTAGTGCACAAACAATCATTAATCTGTTCTCATTCGCTAGCACTTTAAGTAGTTCTGCTATTTGTTTTGCTTTTTCTTCCATCTTTTATGCCTTTCTATTTTTAATCTGACAGATTCCTTGTGTCATAGTTCCCATTGGGCAATACACACACCAGGAACGAGGCTTAAACAATATCATCGTAACAAGACCAAGCACCGTAGAGGTAAGCATAACTCCATAAAAGCCAAAGGAAAATTGTGCGATCCATGGTGTTACAAAGGATGTATTTGTCCAGTTCCAAGGTAACTTAAACACCCATAAAAGTGTTACTACTTCTTTTAAAGAAGCACCTGCAAATACTAAATAGGTATTATATATCATTAACATAAACATTGTCATAAAAAAAGTCAAGAATCCATATCGAAACCATTTAGAATACAAGAATTTTGGGGGATTCTTTTTGCGTGATAATCCAACTTTTCCGCCTAAAAGCTCAAATAACTGTCCTCGTCCACAGTATTTATTGCAGTATGCCTTACTCCCTCCAATAATGGAAATGGCAAGAGGCGTAATAAAGCAAATAAGTCCTATCCACGCAAATAAAATATTGAAAAATCCCAAAGCTAAATATATTGTGGAAAAAATCCAAAGATAATCATACCAATGCTTTTTCATTTGCTCTCTTCCTCCTTTTCCACATTTTTAATGATTCCTGCGGGACATGCTTTTTCACAAAGTCCACAACCTACACATAAAGCGCTATCTACCACTGCACGCACGCCTTTATGCACAGCAATGGCACCACGTTTACAATATTTTACACAAGTTCCACAAGCAACACATTCTTTTCCTATACAGGCATTTTTTTTAATATTTGCCATTCATTATCTCCTTGAAGTATATTAGTTGTTTCTAATATACTAATATTTTAAATATTTGTCAAGTACTCTTATTAAATCAAAATAAGAGCAGGTAGCATGCTACCTGCTCTAAATCTTTATTTTTTATAGATTACTATACCATCCATACTAATTTCGCTTATCTGTTCCAGTATTATTGAGTCCCCTACATCATAACCAAAATCCCATTTAGAAGAATCATCACTTGGTCTTTCATACATTTTAATCCAAGGGATTACTTTTTTTCTTCCATCATCCATTACTATAACAAATTCACATTCACTTTTGCTATATCCCTCTACATAAATTCCCAAAGGTGTAACCTCTACTAAGCTTGCCATTCCCTTTAACTCTGTAATCTCTAGGGTCTTCGCTTCTTCTAGCCTAAAATTCACCTTCCAGTTCCCTTTGGTAATGATACCATCCCCCATCATGAATGCCCATAAATCATACTGAGATAGCTCCTCAAGGTTTCCAATATCATATATATATTCTATATGCTTTGCATAGCGGTTATTTTCTGACTGCTCATTGTCTTTCTCGGTACGAAAATAGAAACTCTCATATTGAACTGCTTTTGAATAGTTTCCAAAGCTTGCCACATCATTTTTTTTCATAAACCATAGTTCTGCATGGTTATCTATTCCAACTTCACATTTTGTTTGAATGTGTAATCTTCCATCCACAAATCCTATATTAGATATGGTTACAAAATCAATATCCTCACCCAAAGATATATCCATTTTATCTGCCTCTAATACTCTATTTCTGCCTCCGCCACCGCTACCTCCCAAGTAGGTATATTCATCAACAGGTGCTAGCTCTACATCCTCACTAATGTAAACAGATAAATCCATGCCCGTATTATACCAATCATAAAAAATCTTATGGCTCATCATTACACTAATCCAAAAGTTAGCCATTTTACCTGACATATTTTTTCCGCCGCCACCGTTAAGCATATATAATACCGTCTGCGTGTCCTCATCATAGGAAATCTTACTTAGCCCCAATGACATTGGTCCATCTATGTGGCAGGTATCGCAAAGGTCAAGGTCCTTATACACTCTGTTTTGCCCCGTGGTATCCTGAACGGTAAAAAATACCTTTGCATTATGGTCATCATTTACTGCTGACAAAACCTCTACCTTAATCCCATTGCTCTCCGACGTCTTATTAACTGGATAAACTACTTCTGCTAAAAAGGGTGAAAAAGAATATATCAAGTTGTTCACTCTAGGAACTGTCGTTGCTAAAACACTAATAGATGTGGTAAAAAATAGGCAGATAGAAGCCAACACTACTACAGCCCTTTTTGTTGAACTCATAACTCTTTTTTTACGTGTATTTTCTATGGTTTCTTCTAAGATATTTTCCTTGATATTACTTCCTAAGGTTACTGTTTCTAATTTATCATCCAAATAAGCTTTTATATCATTCATTAAAATACCATCCTTTCAAAGGTTGCTTTAGTTGTTCCCTTGCCCTGGTTAGTCTTACAGTTACGGCGGATTCGCTAATCCCTTTAAAGTCTGCTATTTCTTTTACCTTCATCTCCTGATAATAAAAAAGAAGAATTATTTCCCGATATTTAGGTTTTAACTGATATATTGCATTAATGACAGTATCGTCACAAAAATGTTCTTCATCATAAATACCTTCTTTAAAAGGCACATCATATGAAAAAAACATATTTCTA
Source organism: Lachnospiraceae bacterium (assembly GCA_031554725.1). GTDB lineage: Bacteria > Bacillota > Clostridia > Lachnospirales > Lachnospiraceae > JAVBUZ01. The sequence goes on from JAVBUZ010000151.1 coordinate 14,354, forward strand.
TACCACTGAGTCCTTCTCATGGAATTACAAACATTCATGGCTATTTTTGTTATCCATGTTTTTTCAGAGGCCTCTCCTCTAAATGTATTCCAGTTCTTATATACCTTAATATAGGTTTCTTGTACTGCATCCTCCGCTAATTGCATGTCATGCAAATAAAGGTAACACATTCTTAGCAAACTATTTCCGTAGCTGTCTATAAGCTGCTTCATGTCAGGAGCATTTTGATTCGGTACCGCTATCTCTCTCATGCTCATCCCCCTTTCATAACATTAGATGCTAAATATACAAGAAACCCTACAAATTAGAAATTTTTTTTAAATGATAACTATTCTTTGTAAACAAATCGAACATACCAATAATCTTCACCATTACCAAAAAGCTTTGAATAAACATATATTTCATTTGGTAAATCTGGTGACTGGAATATTTCTTCTCCTACCTTACACCCTGCAGAATCCCCATTTTTCATATCCTGAAACTGGACAGACGCAGTAATATTCCTTTCCACTTTTCCGATAACTACATACTCTTTAGATAATTGGGTAATATTTGAATATGGAATGGGATCATAAGTATAAACCATGTCATTGATTTTAACACGCGGAATCGTAGAAACTGGACTACTGGGCGTCTTAACATAATTCTCAATTATAGAAATCATCATAATAAATAACCCAAGGCAAGCAGCGGCAGAAATAATCTTTACCCATATTATAGCCCTTCTTTTCTGTGGTTTCACTTCCGCAAACTCTACAACATGTGAATCACTTATTTCACCGATTGCCCTCATTAACAAATGTTTTTTCACACTACTACACCTCGACTTTCAAGAAATTTTTTCAGGTTACTACGCAAACGTGATAAACGTGTTCTAACTGCACCTTCTGACATATTGGACAATAAAGCAATGTCGCTTAACGAGTCCATATACCAATAACGTCTGACGAAAATCATTCGGTTTGTTTTTTTCAGTGTATCCAAGTACTCGTCAATAAGTCTTGATAACTCATTTGCACTATACTCCGATTCCACTGTTTCATTAGATGAAATGCACTCCTGCAATTCATCAAGACATACATCATAGATGCCATTACGCTTTTGTGCCAAATTGTATTCATATTTATTTATAGAAATGTTACGAACAATCTTGCATACAAATGCCAGTAAAGGATTGGGAGTTTTCGGTGGTATAGCATTCCAAACACCCAAATAAGAATCATTCACACATTCTTCGGCATCTTGATGATTATGTAGAATATTTGTTGCAATTTTAAAAAATATCCCACCGTACTTTAACGATAGTTCATAAATTGCTTTTTCCGAACGTTCAAAAAATAATTCTATTATTCTGCTATCCTCCAATATCCTTGCCTCCTTTCATCCCTTCATCTATATAATCAGAATTTAAAACCAATTGTTACATTAAAACTTTTTATTTTTTAAATAACTTATACTTCCTTTTCGTAAAGAAGAGTGCTATAATTCATTCACAATATATTTCTTTATATTCTTTCACATTCTTTTTCAACATTTATCCCCAAACAATCAATAAAAATTTTATAGTATACTTAATCAGGGAGCCGATAGGGCGATTTGCCAGTTACTGGACTTTAGGAAAGGGGCTGGTGCAGATGGTTACATACAGTGATTTATTTACTTTTGTAATTATGCTTTGTACAATTTTAACACTTGCATTAACTGTTAAACGTAAAAAGTAGCGCCCCCATCCCGCAAAGATAAGGCGCTACTTTTTGCTTTACAATGCCGGTGGCTAGGTTCATCTAGCTATCGACTCTCTTGTTAAGTATATTATATGAGCTTTTTTTACTAACATCAAGCTTTTTTTATTTTATCTCCCTTTCACCTGGTATCTACAATACGCCACCTTTCCTATCTGGGCAAATATAACTCCTGCAAGCAAATATAATAGTGGCACTGCCTGCCATGCAGTCAAGATTTTTCCAAACAAAGATACTGTTTGCACATGAAAAATATTCCATACCCCTGTCATCTCACTGGGAAGAAAGTTCCACAGCTGTGCTAACGCGCGGTATCTGGGTGGAACGTTCCAAAACAAGGAAAAAATGACCATTGCAACCACCAGCGCAAGTGTTCCTATATTACTACGTAGCACTTCAGATAACATCATTGTAAATACTCCAGTTATCACACAAGCAATCGTCAAAATTCCATAACAAATCAAAGTTGCTTCTCCTATACTTAATGGATAAGAGTACATCGGGTATGTAAGCTGAAAAGCTACGGTAAATCCCTCTACCCCATATGCTATAAAGGACACTACAAAAGCAAAAAATGAAAAAATCAAGGCGAGTCCAAATGCAACACTACTACCAGCCAACCACTTTGCCCAATAGGCAGTTTTTTTCCCTAGTTTACTACTAAGAATCAATTGATCTGTTCTTTTTGCATGTTCTTCGGTAAATACACTTGAAAGGCAAAGTGCAATTACAATTATTCCCATCAGTCCAACTGTATTGCACGTTGCATAAAGCAGTTCATAGCTATCTCTAGGAGCAAACGTCATTGGCAACTCTATTTCCTCTTCTTTTTCCTGCCAAAAAGCTATTTCTTTTTCAGTTAGTTTATATTCCTCCCAGCTTTTCTCTACCCTGTTTTGCCGTATTGCATACATTTCCTGCTCATCTACTTGCCACTGTCTGACCTGAGCTGTTGTCAACCCCGTCATATTACGGGCAAAATTAAAAACCACACTATATGGACGGGCATAGTTTTGATATTCCTCCGTTAAAGTATATTTTTCTATGTCGAAAGGAATCTTATCATAAGCTGCCTTCATCTCTTCCAATAATGCTTGATCAAGTTTGCTTCCCGAAAGCTGTTGGGCATAGGCTTTATCTATTTGAAA